>NZ_SCOH01000013.1 GCF_005503445.1 Chitinivorax sp. B
GGATTCCAATCCGCGTACGGATTCAACCAGTAATGCATCCTCACCCAGCGTGGTGGTGAGCTGGAACAGGCGGTCGGTCGCGGTGAATTGACCGAGCAATTGCTGGAACAGTGCGGTGAGCATGGATATGTGGTTTGAGTAATGCGAACGATTGAAATATTATGCCATGAGAATGGTTTGTATCCATCATTGCTTGGCAATTCAAATAGGTTACGGCCTTGGTTTTTGGTTCACCGTTACATGATGGATTGGCCAAATCGACATTGATATTTTACAACCGTCAACAAAACCCATTTGGTGGTGTGGCGCAAACTTGCCATACCTTTGTACTGCCGCCCAACCAGAACCGCTTCACTGAGTTTTGTCAGTGGCTCTTGGAGCTTGTTCAATGTCTTATTACTTGATCGCAATCGGGGCTCATGTGCTACTTAATATCCTCATGTATCACACATGCACTTCGGTTTGTGCCGTGTGATATCGCCATGTTGGCGTTGCCCATTACTCGGCAGGTTGGTCAGCTTCATACTACGTTTACCTGACAGGAGCATGCTGGTCTCAAGTCTTTATAGCATGCAGCCTACTTTTGCTGATTCAGCTGTATGCTGGTGTCGGAATTCGCTGCATTGTGGTGCGCGCGCTACAATATTCTTTTCGCATAAATTGAATTGGATGGAGTCATGGCAAAGAAGCCTTGGTCTGCTTTACGTTCTGCTTTACTGGTTGCAACAACAGGTTTGTCGGTTTTGTTGGCCTCTTATGCTCATGCCGGTCAGGGGGCCAGTCCCGAACAGCTGCGTCAGTTGTTTGAAGTGAGCCGTTCGGCCGATTTGGTCGATAAGGTGTTGGGGATGCTGGAGCAACAAAATGCTGCAACATGGCAAAACGAGCCAAACCCTGACAAGCAGGCTGAAATGAAAACCAAGCATGAGCGGGTTGCTGCGGTGATTCGCGAGAACCTGAACTGGACCAAGTTGGAGCCAATGGCAATTGAGGTTTATCAGCGCCACTACGACGACAAGGAAGTGCAATCGGAAATCGCCTACCTGAGTACGCCGGCTGGAAAGGTCTGGTTGGATAAGGTTGCACCACTGATGGCAGATTTGCTGCCACGTACAGTGGCATATATGGAAACGCGCTTTGATGAGATCCAAAAGCGTATCCTTGCCAACAAACCTGCGCCAACCCGTCGCCCAGTCAAGCCGAAGTTGCCGACAGATACGAAAGGGAAGACTGCTTACGCGTTGGTCAGTGAATTGTCAGTGCTGAGCTCAAAGCCACAGTTTGATGCGCGCATGGCTAATCTTGAAAATGACATGTTAAGCAGCGTTGCCGCAGCAGCAGGTGGGGTAGATGATGAAACCCGCACCATGATCAAGAAGATTGCCAAGGAGCTGAAGCGTGAGGTGACCTTTGAGGAACTGAAGCCCATCATGGCCGATTCATTTGCCAGCCAGTTGAGTGAAGGCGAGATGAAGCTGTTGTTGGCCGATGTTCAACGACCAGAGCGGAAAAACCAGATTCGCCAGCGTACACAGACCGAAACAGACCTGAACACCAAGCTGAATGAGCATTTGCGGACCAATGTACTGCCTTTGTTGATGAAAGCAGCCTTGCCGGAAGCTGAACCTGCCGATGTGACGCCGTCGGATAATCCTCCTATGGCAAAGCCTGCTACGTGATGGAATCAATTGAGGATACAGGTGCTGGTATGTTGCCTGGTCCTCAATTTTTGGAGAGATGGCCACGGATCGCTTGAGTCAATCCTCGGTGCTCATGACGGCATTACCCGCCCCGGAGTTACGGCCCTGGATCAGTCACTATTGGCTGAGTTTACACAATCTGGCAGAAGCTTATGCGGTTTTGCCGGACGGAGCAGTGGACTTGGTCATCAAGATTTCACCATATGAGGCAACGGCTTGGTTGTACGGTTGCACCACGCAGCCAGTGGACGTCGCACTATCTCGTGGTTGTCACTATCTCGGTGTACGGTTTCAGCCTGGCCAGAGCAGGCATTTTATTGATGTAACTGCAGCAGAGTTGACCAATCATGCTGTGCCGGCTGCTGGTTTGCTGCGAGTGTTGATGGATATGGATACTTGGGCATGCCGACCGTGTGATTGGTTTACCCAGTTGAATCAGTTCTTCAGTCAATACCTGTCGTTGTATGCGCCCAAGATGAGCCGTATCGATGACGTAATCCGCTTGATCCGGCAAAGACAAGGGATTGTTGGTCAAGCTGAGATGGCTGACATATTTACCAGAAGCCCCAGGCAACTGGAACGGGTGTTTCTTGAAACAGTGGGTATCTCAAGCAAGTTGTTTACATTGATTGCCCGCTTTCATCATGCCAGCAGGTTGATCAAACAATATCCCAATACACCGTTTGCTGGTCTTGCTGCGATGGCTGGTTATGCTGACCAGGCGCATATGGCGCGTGATTTCCGGCGGTTGGCGGGTGTGACGCCCACACAGTTCCGTCAACATGTCGTAATTGTTCAAGACTTGGCAGATGCCACCACTGATACTGACCTCGTGACACATATCACTCATTGAGGGGGCATCATGAAACTCTGGTCTGGTGTGATTACTGACAAGGTGCAAGCATCAAGGGATTTTTACGTCAAATTGTTCGGTTGTGAGGTGGTATTTGATACCGAGTGGTTTGTGTTGCTACAGCTGGGTGGTGGAGAGATCGGCTTTTTGCAATCAGGCCACGAATCGCAAGCACCTATTTTCCAGTCAGCATTTCAGGGGCAGGGTATGTGGGTTGCCATCGATGTTGAAGATGTCGATAGGGAGCATGAGCGCATTCGGTCGCTTGGGATGTCAATTGAAGTGCCAATTCGAGATGAGCCATGGGGAGATCGCCATTTTGTGGTGATTGACCCGAATGGGATTGGTGTGGATGTTGTGCAGCGTCGATAAGGGAAACGGGGCCGCTGCTATTCAGGCTGAAGGGAGTTGGGTACCATTCGGCTCGCGTTTGGGTAGCGCAAATCGTTTCCCTACCCGACCTTTCCTTTATGACACCTTGAGTGATGATGACTGTGGCACGATCCAGCCTGCCTTTAGAGCGTATTTTGCAATCCCAGGGATTTGGAAGCCGAAAATCATGCCGGCAACGCATTGCTGCCGGTGAGGTCACTGTCAACGGGGTAGCATGTGATAATCCACAGGCGCTCTTTGAACTGGAAGATTTGCAATTTGAGATTGATAGCGTGGCATGGACTTATCAAGATCAGGTCTACCTGATGTTGCATAAGCCTGCAGGCTACGAATGCTCACGAAATCCTCAGCATCATCCGTCAGTGCTCGGATTGCTGCCGGCACCGGTGGTGGCTCGCGGTGTGCAATGTGTAGGGCGTTTGGATGAGGATACGACAGGTCTGCTGTTGTTGACTGATGACGGCGCATGGTTGCATGCGTTGACCCATCCGCGCCGACATGTTCCCAAGCGCTATTTCGCCCGGTTACGGCATGAACTTTCCGATGACATGTTGATGGGGCTGCGACAAGGCGTGCTACTGCATGGTGAAACCGAGTTGTTGGCCGCACGGGATGCAGCGCGAGTGGATACGAATGTCCTGGCATTGACGATTGAGCAGGGCAAGTATCATCAAGCCAAACGAATGGTGGCTGCGGTGAGCAATCGGGTTGATCAATTGCATCGTGATGCAATTGGTTGCTTGCAGCTGGGCGATTTACCGGAAGGGCAATGGCGTTTTCTGAGCAACGTAGAGCGGGATTTGGCTCAGCAAGATCCGGCAATCGCTACTGGCTAAATCAGGCCACAGCTGCCATTGGAAGCGATGTCATGCGTTTTGCGGATCGCTTCACACGTAAAATCACGTCTACTTTGCCGGTATGTAAAGCACGATGCAATGCATTGAAAAAAGCGGTGTCGATGACAAACCCCGCTGAGCCTGTATGTTTGGCACTCCCATCAAGCAGAAAGAAGGCTGAACGGTGGCGAATGGCCTCGCGGGTGGCCAAATCCGCAGCCACAATGCGTACACGTTTTGCCATTTGAACTGTATCAAGTCTGTCAGCCCGCCCGCGGTGAATACGATAAGCCGAGGATAAGACACAATGTCGTGCAGCCTGATCGCGATCAGTCAATTCACCATTCAGTAGAAACTGATAAGTGCCCGCAGGTAGCATCGCACCCAAGGTGCTGGGCTTCAGCTGATAACGAGTGCCATTCCAGATCAGGTGTTGACCTTCTAGTTCCATATTGATTGGCATGTCAAATCCTTCCTTTACTTCTGGGTGATGCCTGCATTGATGCAAGGTTGCCAATACTGTTTGCAACGACGGTTGCAAGAGTCGCCGTGCAACCATGCTGGTGGCATCCTAACAAGAAGCTTGAGCGACGGATAGCAAAAATTAACTATCTTTAATGTAATGGTACTTGCCAAAACACACGCGACATGCATAGAGATGCGGGGGTGCGCAACAATGAATTCAGTCGTTCTTTAAGTGGTACGTTGACAACATGATCACCCATCAAGTCTGAACCATGACTGAAGCCACATGCGTTGTAGCGGTGCTGGCGTTAGCTTCAAACAGGGTGTGTGCAGGTTATTTACAAAAAAGTCTGGGGAATTTGATCAAGCTGAAGGGATGACTGTGGCCTTGATCTGCAGCCGGTAGGTTTCGTACAACGTCTCTGGCTATGCTGGATTACATTGTAAGGCTGATACTCACCCATTAAGGGCAAGTCTTAGTTAGGTGACGGGTAAGGCTGTTCGACGGGCAGTAAGGCCCGGGCCTCAGCTGGCTGACCGGACGCAACAAGGTGGTGAATACGATGTGCTAATGGCGTGACATCGGTTATTTGCTGAATCCATTGGTTGACATAGCGAACTACGGCGTCTCCACTCAGACCGATCTGGATGGCCCGGTATGGCTGTGGCTCAAGTAATAGATTGCGCTCCGGATCCCACTGGATTCGTACTGGCTTGCTGTGCTTATATGCAATCCATTCTTCAGGTGTCATGGATTCCGGTGGATGGCTCAGACAGCTATTGGCCAGCGCCCATTCGAACCCTTCGCGGGTGATATCGATTGCCAGAATCCTGGCTTGGCCTTCGTCTTTGAATCCCCAACCAGCGCGATACATCATCCATAGGAAGGATGGTTTGATCCATGTCATCCGCTCCATCTTGAACGGCGGCGAGATGAAGGTACCTTTGTCTAGTGCAGTATCGGCAATGTGATGTGAATAGGCTTGATAGACACGAATGGTCTGGTCGTCAAAGGCAGCACGAATTTGCTGTTCGGCAGGCACTGTAATATGTCTTCAATCAGTTGATTGTGGTGTATGGAAAGCCCGCCCAGCAAGCTGGGCGGTTTACATGGATTGTAATCAGGCTGCAATGATCACACGAATGGCTTCCAAGCGAAGCTGCGCATTATCAATTGCTGTTTGCAACTGTTCTTTTTCCTGCACCAGAAAATCGATCTCAATTTGCGGTACGCTTGGGTTGACTGCACGCAATGCTTTCATGCGGGCAATTTCACCATCTTGTGCATGGTTGAGCGCTGCTGTAGCTTGCTTGATCAGCTTGGGTAAATCAGTCTCTACCTTGCGTTCGGTCATTTCCAGTATTTGTCGGATCTGCGCTTGTTGCAGACGCAGAATCTCGTTGACCACCTTACGTTCGACACCCACCCGTTCGCAGCCACGTAGGCGAATATCCAACTCAACATCACGACCATTTGGATCAATTACGTTACGCAGCAACATTGGTGGTAGAAAGCGACCGGCACGCAAATGTTTGGGTGCTGAACATTGAACGGTATACAAAGTTTCCACCATAACGGTGCCAGCCTTGATACGTGGTGACTGCATCACACTGACCACAGCATTGCCGTGTTGGCTTTCACGCATCCAGTCCAGCGCAGCGCGCACCATGGGGTGCTCCCATGTCAGGAACTGCACATCCTCACGTGACAGCGCCATGTCACGGTCGAACGTGACCAGTGTGCCTTCATCTTCCAGCGTGGGCAGATGTGGGATCAGCATGTTCTCACCGGGCTCAAGTTTCAGCACATGTCGAGAATGCTCTTCTACATCGACCCCAATGGCGCCGAAGAAGGTTTCCATGAACGCATCCAGATGACTCATGTCCTCTTCTTCAAGGATTTGCTCACATAGTTCGTCTGCAGCTGGCTGGCGGCAAGAATTCAATTCCAGCAGGCGATCACGGCCTTGCTCCAGCTCGGCCGTCAGGTGTTCATTCAGTTTTTGGCTCTGCGCAATGAGCTTGCCGATAGCATCAGTATTGGTTGGTTCGAACAGGGCAGCCAGCAGTTTTTCCTCCACCACTTCATAGAGTGTGTGGCCTGCGGGGCAAGTAGTGCGCAATGCATCGATCCCTTCGTGCATCCAGCGTAGCAATGCATGTTGAGCGGTATGCTCGAAATAAGGGATGTGCAGGTTGATGGTTTCCGTTTGTCCGATACGATCCAGACGTCCAATACGCTGCTCCAGCAAATCTGGTGACAATGGGATGTCGAACAACACCAGGTGGTGGGCGAATTGGAAGTTACGACCTTCCGAACCAATTTCTGAGCACACCAAAGCCTGTGCACCTTCCACCGGGTCGGCAAAATAGGCCGAAGCACGGTCGCGGTTGGTCAGACTCATGCCTTCATGGAATACGCCGGTACGCAGGCCTTCCAGTCGCAGCTTTTCTTCCAGGTCGATCGCAGTCAATGCACGGTGACAGATGATCAGTACCTTTTGCCCGCGCAGTTCTTCTTTCAGCAACTTGACCAACCAATTGACCCGTGGGTCGAACTTCAGCCAGTCTTCGTCTGCCAGCATTTCCGGGTAGAGCAGCGGATTGATTTCTTCCAGTGCGGCAAGGCCCAATTCGTATTTGATGGGCAGCGTCATCGGGTAGGTATGTACATCCCGACCGGGAAAGCCTTTGACCGTGGCGCGTGTGTTACGGAACAGCAATCGGCCGGTACCATGACGGTCAATCAGGTTGCTCAGTACGGTGTCGCGAGCCTGTGTGCGCTCGTCGTCCGATATCAATGGGTCTGCAAGCAAGTCGATGAGTGGTAACTGGTCTTCATCGACAAAATCTGACAATTGGCTATGCCATTCTGATGGCAGCAAGTCATTATCCAGAATGGCCTGGGCTGCTTCTGCCAGCGAGACGAAATTGGCTTCTTCTTCCAAAAATGCCGAGAAGTCGTAAAAACGATCAGGATCCAGCAGGCGAAGACGCGCAAAATGGCTAGCTTGGCCCAATTGCTCAGGTGTGGCTGTCAATAACAACACCGATGGTGTTTCACGTGCCAACTTCTCGATGGCAGCGTATTCCTTGCTGACATGATGCTCTTCCCAGATCAGATGATGGGCTTCATCGACTATCATCATGTCCCAGCCTGCTGCCAGGGCCTGTTCCAGCCGCTTGGGTTTTTTCGCCATCAGGTTGGTCGATACCAACACGATGTTTTCAGCTTCAAACGGGTTATCTTCCGTTTCGTCAAATTCGACACAGCGTTCCTCGTCGAACAGCGACACATGCAAATTGAATCGGCGCAGCATCTCTACCAGCCACTGGTGCTGCAGTGCTTCTGGTACTACGATCAACACTCGGCTGACGCGCTCGGTCAGCAATTGCTGCGAAAGGATCAAGCCAGCTTCAATTGTTTTACCCAAACCGACTTCATCTGCCAATAGCACACGGGGTGCGGCACGATTGGCAACCTCTCGTGCGATATACAACTGATGGGGGATCAGGCTGGTACGTGGGCCACGCAACCCGGTCAGGGGTGATTGTTCCAGTTCGTGCAGATGCTTGAGCGTTTCATAGCGCAGATAGAACCATTTCTCCCGGTCAAGCTGACCATTGAATAGCCGTTGCTGGGGTTGACTGAACTGCAAATAGTGGTCCAGATCACCTTCAGGCAGTTCGACCGGCTTACCGGCACGGGTACCAATGTAGGTCAGCAAGCCAGCACTTTCAGTGACATCCTGAATACTGATTTTCCAACCGAAGCGCGTACTGACAGTATCACCAGCATTGAAGTGCACGCGTGTCAGCGGGGCATTGTTACGGGCATAAACGCGGGTTTCGTCGGAGGCGGGAAAGCCAATTCTCACCAGACGGAGGTCGCATTCGATGACAACACCGAGACCCAGCTCGGTTTCGGTGTCGCTGATCCAGCGTTGACCGGGTACGAAAGTTTGCATGTTGGGCATGAGGAAATGAATCTTGCGATGGTACTAAATCTGAGCAATCTCTTCACCAAAATTGGTCCAAATGCTTGGAAAATCAAGCACCATTTTGGTTCACATGCAAAGTTTGCATTGACCCGTGGAGCAACTTGGCATCAGAGGAGGCAAGTGAATCGGGCTGCCATTTTACACGGCATTGTTTTGGCTTGGTATTTTCCTTCCTGCTTCTGGCTGGGCGCCACGCAATCTCCTGGGAGCTGACATTTAGTGAAGTTTAGGCAAAGCCGATTGCTCGAAGTTACCGTTGCGCTTCTTATCGATTTCGTAAATTCAGATAGCCATATTGGCAGATTGTAATTGATGGATACAACAAGTCGGCAATTAGTGGCTTCAGGCGAAGCTACTCATGATCAGCAGTGTGTAAGCAATGTGTTTCAGCAATCCCTGACGGTTACCCGTGGGGATCGTGAGCGCCTCAAGGGACACCGTGGTCGAGTGGTCTGGTTCACGGGATTGTCTGGCGCTGGGAAGTCCACACTTGCCAATGCGCTTGAGGTCGCACTTCACGAAAATGGATTGCATACCTATGTGTTGGATGCTGACAACATACGTCAAGGACTAAACAAGGATCTGGATTTTTCTAATGCAGATCGAGCGGAGAACGTTCGTCGGATCGCCGAGGTTGCCCGACTTATGATGGATGCTGGATTAATCGTCTTGGTGGCACTCATCTCACCATTCCGAAGGGATCGTGAACTGGCTAAGGGACTGATTGGGATAGAGGACTTTTATGAGGTTTATGTCAGCACATCGCTTGATATTTGTGAAAAGCGAGACGTGAAAGGCCTTTATAAAAAGGCCCGTACAGGCCAGCTAACCAATCTTTCTGGTGTGCAAAGTACTTATGAAGCACCGGATGCGCCTGCTCTGGTCCTGGATTGTGGGCAACTGTTGTTGTCGGATGCGATGAACATTTTGCTTGAGAATTTGGGTGTCAACCTGCAGGGAGGGGTAATGATAGGAGGCTGATTACAATCAGATGAACAAAATCTCAATTTTCAACATATTATTTTTTGGAATAAATAAATCATTGTAAATAATTTATTGTTATGTTGAGTGCCTGTTATTGTCTTACCTTCTTTATGATTGGCGTTTTGTCCTGACCCGGCATGTACGCATTAGGTAATGAGGGAGAAGGCGATGCAAGCCCACCAGTTGGCACACCATATTGAACAGATCTATAGCCAGCACTTCCTGCAGTTCCCTCCCTTTCGGATGGAACATGGGCAGGTGGTGGGGCGGTTCTTCAAATATCGGTTGATGAGTGTGTTTCACCCGGTGGTATCACTGACGGATCATGAGGTGATTGGCTGGCGGGCAGTGTTGAGGTGTGTGTCGCAGGACGAACAGTTGGTAGAGCCGTTGCGCTTGTTCGCATTGGCGTTCGATAACAGTGGATTGGTGAATCTGGATCGACTGGTACGTACTTTGCATGTCTTGAATGCACTTCATCAAGGTTTGGATGGAGGGTTATTTCTGGATGTCCACCCCCGACTGCTGGGTGTGGTGAAGGATGAACATGGGCGTTTTTTCGAACGTGTTTTGCAACAGTTTGGATTGACACCTGAGCGGATCGTAATTCACCTGCCTAGTGGTACACCGGGCGATGCAGTGCTGTTGGCAAAGGCAATTGCTAACTATCGCCAACGTGGGTATCGCGTGGCGACGAGTGCGGATTTGTCAGCCTTGGAACGCTTGGCCCATTTTGACGAGGCCAGCCGTCCGGAGCTGGCGACATTGACACTGGCGGATTCGGTGCCACTCGAATTGGTGGATTGGCGACGTCAAGCGAGTGCCGCTGGCGTTGCGACGGTCGCGTGGCATGTGGAATTGCCTGCACAGCGTGATGCCATTGAACGAGCTGAATTTGACTATGCAACCGGGCATACCTTGGTGGATTGATTGTATGGCACGCTTGCATGGTGGGCGATCTGATTTAAACGGTGAAGAGGAGATGGGCCATGTCGGTTGATGCAACGGTGTTGATACTGCCAGGGTTGTTCGATTCCGGGCCTGCCCATTGGCAGTCGCGTTGGCAGCAACGTTTGCCACGGGTCGAGCGTGTCTGTCAGAAGAATTGGTCTGAACCGGTATTGGCTAACTGGGTTGCCGCATTGGCAGCACATTTGGCACAAATCGAAGGACCGGTAGTGTTGGCGGCGCATAGCCTGGGATGCATCACAGCTGTGTACTATGCCCAACGTGGTGCACAGCAGGTGATTGGCGCGCTGTTGGTGGCGCCGGCAGATGTTGAGCGTCACAGTGCGCCAGATGTGATCAAGAATTTTGCCCCGATTCCACGTGCCCGGTTGCCCTTCCCGGCAATTGTAGTCGCCAGCGACGATGATCCTTATTGTGAATGGCAGCAAAGTGCTGTGTTGGCCGATGCTTGGGGCGCCGAGTTGGTGCAATTGCACGGCGCAGGGCATATCAATAGTGAATCGGGTCTTGGGGATTGGGAGGCAGGCTTGGAATTGTTGACTGCACTGGGGCCAAGAGTTGAAGCGATCGCAACAGTCTGGTAATCCATCTGACGGGGGAGGTGGATTGGTATCAGGCATATCTTCATATGCGATTTCGTTATAAATATTGTGTCAATCATTATTTATCTTATATAAGGCAGCGCTGCTAGACTCGATCCTCATTGCCCTGTCAGATTAGGAATGGAGATTGATCATGTTGCGATTTTCGTCGCGTTGCTTGTGTGCGTTGGCTATCGGTTTGGGGCTGGCTTTACCTTCTCTGGCCGGTGAGCCGCTGCTCAACGTCTCTTACGACGTGATGCGTGACTTCTACAAAGACCTGAACCCAGCCTTTGTAAAGCACTACAAGACCAAGCAAGGTGAAGACCTGCAGATTCAAATGTCTCATGGCGGTTCTACCAAACAGGCACGTGCGGTGATTGATGGTCTGGCTGCCGATGTGATCACCATGAACATGTCGACCGATATCGACATTCTCCATGACAAAGCGAAATTGGTACCAGACAGCTGGGCCACGCGCTTACCGAATGGTAGCGTGCCATTTACCTCGGCTTCCGTATTCATTGTTCGCAAGGGCAATCCCAAACAGATCAAGGATTGGGCTGACTTGGTCAGAGCGGGGACACAGATCATCATTCCTAACCCCAAGTTGTCAGGCAATGGTCGCTACACCTATCTGTCCGCTTGGGGGTACGCACTGAAGCAAGCTGGTGGCAATGAGCAGAAAGCCCGCGAATTTGTCGGCAGCCTGTTCAAGAATGTGCCTGTACTGGACTCTGGTGGCCGTGCAGCGACGACTACATTCATGCAACGGCAGATTGGCGATGTGTTGGTAACGTTTGAAAACGAAGCTGAGATGATTGCGCGTGAGTTTGGTCGTGGCAATTTCGAGGTCGTCTATCCATCCATTTCGGTTCAAGCGGAGCCGCCCGTAGCGGTGGTTGACAAGGTGGTGGACAAGAAAGGGACACGCAAGCAGGCAGAGGCCTATCTGGCGTTTTTATGGACACCCGAAGCTCAGGAAATTGCGGCTCAAAATTATCTGCGTCCACGCAATCCAGACGTACTGAAGAAATACGCGGTGCAGTTCCCCAAAATCAACCTGTTTACCGTGGATGAGGCTTTCGGTGGTTGGCGCAAGGCGCAGAAGCAGCATTTCGACGATGGTGGTGTGTTTGATCAGATCTATCTGAAAAAGTAATCGCTTGGCTCATGGTGGTTGTATCAGACCACCATTCTGAAAGTGCTTCAACTGCCCGGATTCATCATGCAATTCAAGCAACATAGTGTGCTGCCAGGGTTTGGCATCGGTTTGGGTTATGCCATTTTCTGGTTGTGTCTGATCGTGCTGATTCCCTTGTCGGCACTGTTACTCAAAACCGCTACGCTGACCTGGCCCGTTTTTTGGGAGATCGTGACAGCGCCGCGTGTGCTGGCGGCGTATAAACTCACCTTCGGTGCTTCGCTGCTGGGTGCATTGATCAATCTAGTGTTTGGATTGTTGGTCGCTTGGGTATTGGTGCGATATCGCTTTCCTGGTAGACGATTGGTCGACGCCCTGGTGGATTTGCCGTTTGCACTCCCTACTGCCGTGGCCGGGATTGCCTTGACCACCATCTATGCACCCAATGGCTGGATTGGCCAATACCTTGAGCCACTGGGGGTGAAAGTTGCCTTTACGCCGCTGGGGGTGGTGGTGGCATTGACCTTTATTGGGTTGCCGTTTGTAGTACGTACCGTACAACCTGTGCTGCAGGATTTGGAAGTAGAGCTTGAAGAAGCCGCTACCAGCTTGGGGGCTACACGGGTTCAGGTATTCCAGCGGGTGATTTTACCGACCGTGTGGCCCGCGCTGCTGACGGGCTTTACATTGGCATTTGCCCGTGCCATTGGCGAATACGGTTCGGTGATCTTCATTGCCGGCAACATCCCAATGGTGTCCGAGATCACACCCCTGATCATCATCGCCAAGCTCGAACAGTATGACTACACGGGGGCAGCCGCTGTAGCAGTAGTGATGCTGGCCATCAGCTTTACCCTGTTGTTGGTCATCAACTTGCTGCAGTGGTGGGGTACCCGTCGTACTGGAGGACGCCACTGATGCAAACCACAAATTTATCGAACCGTTCCATCGTTACTACCGAATCGCGTCCGATACAGTGGCTGCTGATTGGTGTGGCGTTGTTATTCTTGGCAATTTTTTTATTGATGCCGCTGGCAGCGGTATTCGCCGAGGCTTTGCGCAAGGGCTGGGCAGCCTATCTTGAAGCGCTCAATGACCCGGATGCCTGGTCGGCGATCAAGTTGACGTTGATTACCGCGGCTATTGCTGTGCCGTTGAACCTGGTGTTCGGGGTGGCGGCTGCCTGGGGTATTGCCAAGTTTGAGTTCAAAGGCAAAAGTCTACTGACCACGTTGATCGATCTGCCTTTTTCAGTCTCACCTGTGGTGGCTGGGTTGATCTACGTGCTGTTGTTTGGTGCCCAGGGTTGGTTGGGCCCCTGGCTACAGGCGAATGATATCAAGATCATATTCGCGGTGCCGGGCATTGTGCTGGCAACTGTCTTTGTCACCTTCCCGTTTGTTGCAAGAGAACTGATTCCATTGATGCAGGCGCAGGGTTCCGAAGAAGAACAGGCTGCCATGGTATTGGGTGCGTCAGGGTTTCAGATGTTCTGGCGCATCACGTTACCCAATATCAAGTGGGGGGTGCTGTATGGCGTGATTCTGTGCAATGCACGGGCCATGGGGGAGTTTGGTGCAGTCAGTGTGGTATCCGGCCATATCCGCGGCCTGACCAACACGGTGCCGTTGCATGTGGAGATTCTCTACAACGAGTACAACTTTGTCGCGGCATTCGCTTGTGCCTCGATTCTCGCCTTGCTTGCGCTGGTGACACTGGGCTTGAAGACCTGGGTGGAATGGAAGGCTGAGCGTGATATGGAAGAAGCCAAGCGCGCGGCGTACGACGAATAAACCCTACCTGGATGGGATGAGAGTATAGAGGCTGCATATGAGTATCGAGATCAGGGGTATCAATAAGCAATTCGGTGCATTCACCGCCCTTCAGGACATCAACCTGGATATCCAGACTGGCGAATTGTTGGCACTGTTAGGGCCATCTGGCTGTGGCAAGACCACCTTGCTGCGAATCATTGCTGGACTGGAAACACCAGATAGTGGACAGATTCTGTTTCATGGTGAGGACACTACCGATACTCACGTCCGGGAACGACAGGTTGGTTTTGTTTTCCAGCACTATGCATTGTTCCGTCACATGACTGTATTTGAAAATGTGGCTTTCGGCCTGCGTGTGCGGCCACGTAAAATCCGGCCGAGTGACAGCGAAATCAAGCGCAAGGTGCATGAGTTGCTGAATCTGGTACAACTGGATTGGTTGGCTGATCGTTACCCGGCGCAACTGTCCGGTGGACAGCGGCAACGGATCGCTTTGGCCCGCGCGTTGGCAGTGGAGCCAAAGGTCTTGTTGCTGGATGAGCCATTCGGGGCGCTCGACACCAAAGTTCGCAAGGAACTGCGCCGATGGTTACGCCGGCTGCACGATGAGATGCACATCACTTCAGTCTTTGTTACTCATGATCAGGAGGAAGCGCTGGAGGTAGCCGACCGCGTCGTGGTGATGAACAAGGGCAATGTTGAGCAGGTCGGTAGTCCGGATGAGGTGTATGACCAGCCAGCGACACAATTCGTCTATCAGTTCCTGGGTAATGTGAACTTGTTCCATAGTCGTGTGCATGCAGGTTTTGCAGAAATTGGCGAGGTCCGTTGGCCGGCACCGGATACGCACGACGGCCAGGCCGTGGCCTATGTCAGGCCGCACGATATCGAGATTGACCGGACGCAAATCGGCAATGCACTGTCCGCCGTGGTCAACCATGTGAGGGCTATTGGGCCGGTTGTACGACTGGAAATGACGCTGGTGGATACGCAGGAGATCGTCGAGGCAGAAATGACGCGGGATGCGTATGCAGGCCGCCAATTTAAGGAACGCGAGCGGGTATTTATTCGGCCACGACAATCCAAGGTGTTCGCAGCGGAGGATTATGTGATCTGATTGTCCGTCGATCGATGATGCATTTCAGCTATTGAAATGTTGTTGAAAATTAAAACGTTGTTATTGATTGTTGCCTGAGGACTTGCCTAAGCTGCTGCGTGTTGTTGCATGTGTTGAAAATCAACCATAACGAGGAGCACGCAATGCATCAGGCAACATCCCGGTTCCGACCGTCCACCCTATCCAAGTTATTCCATATTGGCCTGTTGCCACTATTATTGATAGGCAGGCCGTCTTACGCTGCTTTACATGATCTGGATGCAGCGGATCAATCGCCCGCAGCTCATCAGATTCGCACGGATACCAAACAAATCCAGCTGAATGGCCGCACCTTCAAGGATGCAATATTTCGCGATGGTTTGGGGCGTGAAGCCGTGTTTCGCGGTTGGAATGTTTCCGGATCGACCAAACTGGCTGAGAGTGGCTTCAAACCATTTCGGACTTTGGATGACGCACGCAGTGGGTTGAGTGATCTGCGTGCCCGCAGTGGTGCCAATGTGATCCGGCTGCTGGTGGCCTGGGAGGCTATTCATACTGCGCCAGACCGTATCAATACCGCTTACCTCGATGACATTGCCAAGCAGATTGAAGCTGCCACCGAACGGGGCATGCATGTGTTGCTGGACTATCATCAAGATCTGTATTCGCGCTTTCTGTTCAATCCCAATTCCTGGCACACCGGCAATGGTGCCCCGCAGTGGATCATTACTGGCGGAAATTACCCGGCCGAGTATTGCGGCATCATCTGCGTCAGCTGGGCGCAACATAATCTGACAGATGAGGCGGTGCGACGGGCGTTTCGTAACTTCTGGAACAACGCTCCGGTCAACACGTCAGCTGGCTGGCGCAAGGTACAGGATAGTTATCTATGGCAACTGACGGAGGCCATGCGCTATCTGCGCAACCGGTTACCCGCGACGGTCTATGACAAAGTATTGGGGTTGGACCCACTTAACGAACCAGTGGATGGTGGGATGGAAGGGTTATCTGCCAAGGATTGGGACAACCGCAAACTATGGCCGTTTTATGAACGTGTCCGACAGGCCATGGATGCAGCAGGCTGGGTAGACAAACCGGTATTCGCCGAGCCGCTGGTGTTTTGGAACAGTACGGTTGGTATTGTTGCCCCTGCCACGGGTGGCCGGCATTTGAAAGCACCGCCAGGCGGGCGTTTTGTATTCAATCCGCATTTCTATGATGGAGGTCGACAGGGCATTGACCTACGTGCGGTCAATAATGGTACCTACCTGACTCATTTCGAAGAGATTCGCGAGGAATCCCGCTTCTGGCAATCACCGCCGTTTGTCAGCGAATTTGGCATGATCTTGGGACAACGTGGTCGTAAAGATACCAATCGCACCATCAAGGCCATGTATCAGGGTATGGAGGTGACGACCTATGGTCACGCCAAGGACCGTTTCATCGATGCCTATGCTCCGGTGTTGTCTGGCACACAATGGCAGTGGGATCGTTACTATGGCCAGCATCATGAGGTGATGAATGGGAATCCGGCCAAGATCCAGACCGCGGCTGATGCCTGGAACAACGAGGACTACTCGGTGATGCGTTACAGTAATGGACAGTTGGCTTACAACATTGACCGAGCCAACGTCGAACGCATTTATCCTCGCCGGTCACAGGGCGATATCGTGCAGTTTCACTTCAATGCCTTGGTGAAGGATGCCGATGGGAAAACCCCGGAATGGGCGATGCTGAAACTGGCGGGTAAGGAATGGTTGCACGACCATGAGTTTGCGTTGTTGGTATGGCAAGGTCGCAAGAGTGATGCACCGACGGAGGTATTTCTGCCCGCCCGATTTGACCCGGCACGGACCATTGCGATCAGCGACATGGTGATCCGTAACGGCCTGCCGATTGCTACAGCCCCCAGTCAGGTCCGTAATGAAATCTTGCTGGTACGGGACATTGGTGCACAAGGTGTAACGGGTGCCGGCTTTCGTGTCATGGTGTGGGACGACCCGGATGGCCACGAGACTGCTGACAGCTGGCACTTCCTGTTGTTGGTACCACAATTGGCTGGCGAGGTGATTCATCCGGTGGTACAGGGTGAATGGCAACGTGAACTGAATCGTCTGTTGGCCAAGGGAAAAACGAGTGTGGTGTATTTGACCGGCAGCATGACCGATTTGGGCTACCCGTCGAAGTAACATGTGTTACCTCGTGGATGGAATGCCCTGCTTTGATGAAAGGAGTCAATATGGCAACGATTCGCTACCTGGTTAACGATGTCGATGTTGTCTTGTCGTTCTATGAGGCAATCGGGTTTACATTGGAAGCCCGTTGGGGGCCGCCATTTGCAATGCTGAAACGGGGTGATTTGACATTATGGTTGAGTGGCCCGGGTACATCGGCAGCCAAACCAATGCCCGATGGCACGATACCGCAACCAGGTGGGTGGAATCGCTTGGTACTCGAAGTGAATGATCTGCAAGCTGTTGTGGCGACGTTAACGCAAATGGGGATGCGTTTTCGTCATGAACCATTGAAAGGGCCAGGTGGGCGTCAGGTACTGGTGGAGGATCCGGCTGGTAATCCCGTCGAGCTGTTTCAACCTGAGTAACGAGTAACTCATTGCAATTCTGGGTATCCGGCTGTGGTTGTTGATTGTACAAATGATGAACCGCTGGCGGGCAAATGCCACCGATTTTCTGTCGTCGTCAGCGGTTTACCGTACTTGGCAGAAACGGGCCGTTGGGCCCGTTTCTGTTTGTCAGCTTGCTTGATTAGCAATGTCCATCACGGCACTGCCACACAGGCTTGTCCGGCTGTGGAAGGTTGAGTGCACCGACCTTGTTGCGGGTTGCCTGAGTGGGGGCCAGGCCCCACTGATCAAAAAAGGACAGTAGGTTGCGGCCTGAAATTACGCTGGTTGCATAGATGAACAGTTGTGCCTTGTCCTCATTGCTTTGTGGTTCCGATTCGTTTTTCAGTACGCCGGCCTTACCCAGATCACGATAAGCCTGGTGTACCCGAGGGTAGAAAGACTGATTGCGGAACGCTAGGTTCAGTTGCCAGACCATGGTCAGTTTCAGGAACGGATCTTCGATGCTGTTGTAGTGACGTGAAGATTGGGCCAGGTAATTGGCGGCTTTCTCATAGTTGATCCAACCACTTTCTGGCTGGCCGCGCAGTGTCAGGATGTTCATCGAATGCAGGTTATTGGTGACCTCGCCCATGCTGTCCCAGGTCCAGGCACCCATTTGCATGTTATGGCCTAATTCATGCCATTCACCCCAGCCAGCCGGGTAACCATTCATCAGCTTGTTCCAGGTGGGTGGGGTATCGTTATGCGTCATAATGGGGTAGCCGCTGTGCATGTAACCCCAGGTGATCTGGATATCGGACACGTAGCGGTGTGGTCGTTTGGGGGGCTTATGAGGATCGGGTTGACTGATGCTCTGGCCCATGAAGGCTTCGAAGGCATCTGCCATTTTCTCCCAGGCTTGCATCATGGCCGTCGGATTGGTGACATTGCGGGCAATATGGCCAGGCATGGTCAGTACGAAACGACGGCTGGCAAACTCGGCCCAAGGGGCGGGCGATTGCTTGATGTGTGTCCAGCTGCTGTCGTTGTCCCGTCCCAACACAAAGTAGGGTGCCCGGATTGCCCCGCTGATGGTGGTTTGGATTGGTGCTTGTTGTTCTGATTCTGGTTCCAGATAGATCAAGCCACCAAAAGGACTGGAGATGACATTGCTACCGGGGTTCAGCACTTTTTCCGCACTGACGGCACTGGCGCGTGCCCATTCACGTACATCGGTGTTATACGCCAGGTTGTCGATATGAGGGCCTACGCGTGCCCGATAAACTGCGCCGGCTGGCAGCACGATGGTGATGTTTTCTCCAGGTGGCGCATACAGTCCAGTGCTGATCCAGCCACCTGCACGTGGGTCGATCGCGACTTTTTCGTTGCTGAGTCGTCCCCCTGCAGGGACTTCACCCGGGAAGATGCTGACGCTGGCATCTTTGGCTTGGTTGGGTTGCAGATTCAGGTTGCGATAGTGCTGGTCGAGCACATCGCAGTTGCGGTTTCGCTTGGAGTAACTGCTGTCTTCGGCGCAGGGGTATTGCTGACCGGCCTTCTGTACTCGCACCATGTCCGTCTTGGCCACATTGACTGAATCTGCCAGCTTCTTGTTGAACGGATTGGTGGAAAATAGTCGGAAGGCGCTACTGCTAAGGCGTTCGTAACGGGCCTGGTCATTTGGCAAGTTACCTAGCCCCGGAATATCTGCCAGACGGACCTGGCCATTGCGAAATGCCAGCCAGCGATCATAGGCGAAGGGGGAATACTGCAAGCGTACATCACCTGCATTGCGTATTGCTTCGCCTTTACCGTCGCCCCAGAATTCCAGATCCAACCCTACCTTGTTCAGTAATTGGGTGAAAGGGTAATCGGAGAAGCGCACTTTGCGGGGTTTCACCTTATCCTTGATTGGTGGCCATGGGTAATCGATCATCATCCAGAACCGGCGAGAAACCAGTATATTGCCGCCTTTGCGGACATAGGTTTCGAGCAGGTTTTGCTCGGTCTCGTCAATGTCGTACTCCAGGAAAACCAGTGGGTTTTTGGCCGGATCCAGTTGACTGGCTTCGAAACGGTCAACTTTGATCTTGTTGATGGGGTAGCCGCTGCTGATGTTGAGGTCGGTCTTGGTCAGCAGATTCATCCGCCCACCGCTGTTACGCATCGTGTCGTAACCGTTGGGCAAGGCGCCGGTGACCCAGCCCAAGGCATTTTCGGCAAAGCGGTGTGTGTCGTCATTCGACAGTGATTGCAATGTCTCGATAAAGTGCTGGTGCCCGTAGACAAACAGCCGGCCTTTGCCCAACCGCGCTCCGACCGCCAAGTGATGCTGACCACCGCCACTGATAACCGGGAACGCCCGTTCGGACTGGACATACAGCCCACCAGGAATGATGTAATTGAAGACAGGCGGATTATTGACGTTGCGATAAAGCCGTTGCAGGTCGCTATCCAGGGTCAGCAGGAAGTTTTCATCACGGGTCACGGTGCCTGAATCGGGTGACATACCCGTCTCGCGCGTCAGCTCACTTGGAATGGCGCTGATCCATTTCAATTGAAAGGTCTGGTTGCCGGCGCCGCTACAGTTGTCCTGTACCAATTGAGTGCCGTCCACATTGCCATTTGCCTGCAGGCACAAGCCACTGTGGGCGGCCTTGATCAGATAACCACTACCGTTGGGCTGAAATAGAAAATGCTGGTGTTCACCACCGTTATACGCCCACTGCACGATGGGCGTGTTCGGCGTGGTTTTACGTGCGGTGACATCCCATACTTTATTGCTGTTGGGGTTAAGCGCCCGGAAGCGCCCATTGCCCATATTGGTCAGGTCAAACAGCTGTGCCACTGTGCCGTTACACCACCATTGCTGCACTTTGACATTGTTGGCGGTACCGGCCCCGTCAATGTCGATACATTTACCATTGCTGCCTGCACTGATCACATACCGACCATTGGTGACAGTGGCCAAGCTGGTCTTTGGGCGGGCAGATGGATTGATCGTGTTGGCTTGAGTGCTGTTGGGCGATTTCCCATTATGTTGATTGGGAGGTAATCCATGACGACTGGTGGCGACTGACTGCCAGTTGCCAGATAAGGCGACCATCGAAAGTAGTTTGATCGAGTCCGCAAAGTATTGCTTGTCATCAGTGATCTGCAGGTGGCCCCAAAGCTTGTTCAACCAATCCTGATTCGAGAAGTCGACCATTGCACTGACAGCCAGCGGTGCAGTAAAGGCCAATGAAGACGTACGCGAGGTGGCCTCGCCTGCCAGATCGTATCCAGCCATGATGGCCGACGGGTTGTCACGACTGATACGGCGAGCCCACTGATTCAATGTATTCAGCATGGGAAGCGCCCGGGCATCCCCACTGGTCAGATAATCCATTGCCAAGCGCAATGGTACTTGGCAGGCATGCCAGCCATAGGGGTTACAGATATCACTGGTGACGGCCGGATTGTGGGTCGGTACGAAGCGGCCATTCTCCTGTCGTTGTGCGATGTCCGGTAATAACCCGGTGTTGGCAGCAAAGTCGCGTTGTACTTGTTGAGCGATCTGATAGCTCTGATCCAATAAGGCTTGCCAGAGCGGGTCGCCGGTTGTGTTGGCAAAAGCACGCAAATGACCAAAAGCGTAATCGGCAAAGCGAGTTTGATTTGCCGTGGCAGACGAAGCAATAAATGAATGTTGCGGATTGGCCAGCGTACTTTTCAGGGCGGTAATCACGGCGACGGCTTCTGCCCGATAGTCGATTGCTCCCTGACTTCCCCAGGCCTGATCTGCCAGTAGCAGTGCCAGCGCGGCATCCAAATTACCGTTTGGTATGGCTTGAGAAGGTTTGCCTGGCATACTGACCAGGACACCCTTATTGTCCATGCTTTGTACCGGTGCCATTAATTGGCGATGTTGTGTGCTGGGGAACGCACGATAAAAACGGAACAAACCGTCGAAATTCCGTTGAGCATTGCGGTCGTGTGCGGCCATTTGTACCGAGATCAGCAGACCCAGGCCCTGGCTTTCCATGGTGCTGCTCACGCCATCGGCTCCTGTTGTCTGCACAAAGTACTGGTCAGGCACACCCGGCCGGCTTTTCAAGTAACGTTGCTTCCAGCTTTGGTAGTAGGCCACTGTGGCCTGTATTTGGTCGGCACTACTGGCCTGGCTGGGTCGGATGCTGCCACTGACGAAGTCTGCATTCGGATTGATCGGCAGTTTGTCTACTGCACTGACAGAGAAGGATGTACCACAGCAGGCCAATGCAACAGCAATGGTCAGAGGGCGCAGTGATGGATGCAGCATGTCGTGACGCTCCTTTTTAAAATTGAAATCGTTTACATGAAATTGTCATGCATGCAGTATATCGATTGCTGAAATTAGTTCAATGGCATATTTTGTTATGAATTAGATATTTGCAAGATCGAATGTGATGGTGAAGTAAACAACAGGAGGCTGATTTGGCATCCTCCACCCAAAAATCTTCAACCAGTTCAAGGAGGGCAGCGTGAGACATGATCAGGTTTTGTGATGAATGGAATTTTTCCAGCTGACGGCTGGTCATATCGGCCAGGCACAGCCATGTTGCGCAGCAAGTTGGTCAGTACATTGAATGAATGGATGCCTTCTTGCCCGCGGCAACGTAAAATGAATCGTTTCTCCGCTTGATATTTGTACTGAATCCATGATTATCGGTATCGACCTAGGCACTACCAACAGCCTGTGCGCCGTCTGGCGTGACGGGCAAGCGGTGATGATCCCCAATGCATTGGGCCATAACCTCACACCGTCCGTTGTGGGTATGGATGACAACGACCACGTGTTGGTTGGCTTGCCGGCGCGTGATCGGCTGATTACCCACCCGCATCTCACCACAGCACTTTTCAAACGCTACATGGGCTCTGATCGAGTTGTGCAGCTGGGGCCGAAGCGTTTCCGCCCTGAAGAGCTGTCTGCGCTGGTGCTGAAATCACTGAAGGAAGACGCAGAGCGTTTTCTGGGTGAGACGGTGACGGAAGCGATTATTACCGTACCGGCGTATTTCTCGGATGCACAGCGTAAAGCCACCAAGATTGCTGGCCAGTTGGCTGGGTTGAAAGTAGAACGGCTGCTGAATGAGCCAACCGCTGCCGCGTTGGCCTATGGCCTGCACCAGAATGATCCAGAAAGTCGCTTTCTGGTATTCGATCTGGGCGGCGGTACTTTTGACGTGTCCATCCTGGAGCTGTTTGAAGGTGTGATGGAAGTACGCGCCAGCGCGGGTGATAACCTGCTGGGTGGGGAAGATTTTGTCGAAGCGCTGATTGACCAGTTCATCGAAAAGGTGGGCAAGGTAGCCGGGTTGACTGACAAACAGGCGGATGCGTATGTCTACCAGGCGTTGCGCAAGGAAGCTGAGCGCGTCAAACGTACCTTGAGCAGCAGTGACAATGTTGTCTTCTCGATCGAATTCCAGGGCAAGCCTTTGAGCTGGGATGTCTCCGAGTTTGAGTTCGCCAAGATATCCGAACCCTTGCTGAAGCGCCTGCGTGAACCCATCGAACGCGCGTTGCGTGATGCGCGCATTCGTGCTCACGAACTGAACCAGATTGTATTGGCCGGTGGTGCAACCCGTAAGCCGCTGATAAAGAAGTTGGTTGCCAAAATGTTTGGACGTCTGCCAGCCATGCACCTGAACCCGGATGAGGTGGTGGCACAAGGTGCGGCGGTGCAGGCCGGTTTGAAGATGCGTGACGCAGCGTTGAACGAGATCGTGATGACCGACGTCTGCCCCTATACATTAGGGGTGGAGATCAGCGAGCAGATTGCCCCGGGCCGTTATCAACCAGGTTTCTTCCTGCCCATCATCGAGCGTAATTCGGTGGTGCCGGTATCACGGGAGCAGACTGTGTCAACGGTCAGTGACAATCAGGCGGCGGTATTGGTCAAGATTTACCAGGGCGAAAGCCGGTTGACACGTGACAATATCTTCCTAGGTGAGTTGCATGTTCCCGTACCGCCTAAACCAGCTGGTGAGGTCAGCGTATCCATCCGCTTCACATATGATGTCAACGGCTTGCTGGAGGCGGAAACGACCGTTGACGAAACGGGTGAGAAACGTCAGTTGGTGATCGAAGAAAACCCAGGTGTGCTGAAACCGGAAGAAGTCAAACAGCGCTTGGCTGAATTGGCCAAGTTGAAGATTCACCCGC
Source organism: Chitinivorax sp. B (assembly GCF_005503445.1). Taxonomy (NCBI): domain Bacteria; kingdom Pseudomonadati; phylum Pseudomonadota; class Betaproteobacteria; genus Chitinivorax; species Chitinivorax sp. B. The sequence goes on from NZ_SCOH01000013.1 coordinate 23,550, forward strand.
GCGAGCAATTGGTCAATACGGCGATTCTGGCCCGTGCCGACCGGTTGTATCAGCAAACCCGTGGCGATGAGCGCCTGTTTGTCGGCCATGAAACTGCCCGTTTCCAGGCCGCATTGGAAACGCAGGACAACGATATTATCCAGTCTGCACGAGAAGAGCTGAAAATGGCGCTGGATCAGGTTGAAGGCGAGACCTGGCTGTAAAGTTCGTTAGCCGATGTATGAGTAAAGCCGGTCAGATATCACTGACCGGCTTAGTTTTATCTGTTGCTGGCATCGCAACCTAACAAAGTCATCAGTACTTCATGCAATGTGTGGGGGCCGACCATTTAGCACCACCTCTACCATGTAAAACTGATCAAATACCGGTTCAATGGGCAGAGACAGAGATTCCTCAACCATCAATGTCCGCATCAGATCGCTGAAACGGTGAATCTTTGGCGTGGATAGATGGAAGCTGTTCAATAGTGCTTCCACTTCATGCATGGTGCCACCCCACAACATGGGTTCGCCATGGGATGCGGCATAGCGTGCGGCACGCTGTAACTCGCGAGCCGAATCATCCTGAACGGGAGCGCAGTCGAATATCAGCTGACTGTCGGCTGGTAATTGGTCCAGCAAGGTTTGCAGGGTGTAGCATACGGCTTGCCCATCCAGGTAATAGGCCACACCTTCCCAGATCACGAAAGTCGGTTCATTGCCCAATGCACCGCTCTGTTGCAAAGTGCTGGCCCAGTCACCCATGAAATCAACGCCGATATAGCTGACACGGCCCAGCGTGCTGACGTGGTGTTCGTCCAGCAAGGCTAACTTGGCAGCCTGGGTGGCCGGATGGTCGACCTCGATGAAATGCACGTCGGTGTATTCCGGCCGGTAGGCTCGGTAATCAAAGCCGGCACCTAATAACAACACCTGTCGGATACCGCGCTCATAGGCATCCTGCAACTGGTCGTCTATATGGCGATAGCGCAGGGCGACCACTTCGCACATGCCGCGGGAACCAGATTTGAAGTGGGCGCAACTGCGTAAGAACTGGTAATTGATACTGCGCAACGGGCCGCTCAGCATGAAACGCCAGAATCGCCAAGGGGGTGGAATCATTTGTAGCGATAATGCATCGTACATGATGCGTTGCCCAGGTGGCGCTGCGCTGCAAAGTGCGCGCACCGCAGCCACATCGGCCGCAGTGCGACTAGCTTGATCCAGCATGCCTCTCTCTCCATCAATGCCCAGCTCGGCTTATGGATTATTGTTGCCGGCTGGGTGCCTTTTCTCCTTGATCATGACCTTATTCGCGACCTTATTGGGGCCAGGTAACGGCAGCAAAGGTGCTAGTCAGTCATTGAACACTGCTTGGTAACATTGTGGTGCATATTTGCAGCAATTTCATCTTCGCGGTGGGTTGCCGCGTACTTCGAACTGAATTCGTTCCGGTGCCCGTTTGCCTTGTTGCCAACTGAGGGTGTAACGGCCTGGGGCAGGTTGCCACCAGACCACGTCCGCAGGGGCGCCCAGCGCCTTGCCGTTCAGCACCCATTGGCCTGAACCCGTGGCCTCAAAGCGAATGCGCTGGCGGGCGAGTGGAATATCCGGATCAAGCGCGATGACTTCGCCTGGCGATGGGTAGCGAATATGGCTGCCGACTTCACCCGCAAGATGGATGACCTGTGCTTCGGTTCCGGCCAGGAAGCGTTCCATGCGTGCTGGTTCGACAGCGGGTTCATAGCGTATGACCTGCGTGACGATGCCTTTGGGCGGGGTGGGCGGTTGGCTGGGCTGGCTGGCATGCAGCCGGTGGATGATCTCGCGCCAAGCCGGTGCCGCGCCACTGACGCCCGAGACATCCCACATCGGTTCTCCCGTGAAGTTACCAATCCACACCCCAACGGTGTAACGGCTGGTATAGCCCACGCACCAATTGTCACGCATGTCCTTACTGGTACCTGTCTTTACTGCTGCCCATACTCGGGTGGCTAACGGATTCTCCAGCCCGAAGCTAGTGGCGCGTGCGCCGCGATCACTCAGGATATCGCTAACCAACCAACTGCCACCAGCATCTGCAACAACCCGTTGCGTCGGTCCGTTGGTCAACCTTAGTGTTGGCTCGCTTGTACGGCCTTGATTGGCCAGAGTACGAAAGGCATTGGTCAATTGCCACAGACTGACATCGGCTGAGCCGAGCGCTAGCGAAAAGCCGTAGAAATCTGCAGTTTTGGGTAATTCGAAACCCAGCGCTTTCAGGTGCTTGTAAAAAGGCTCGACCCCGGTCAGTAGCACCGTTCGGACGGCAGGAATGTTCAATGAACCTGCCAGACTGGTGCGGGTACTGACGATACCTCGGAAGGATTTGTCGTAGTTCTGGGGCATGTACATCCCACCCGCCGTGTCCAGATTTACTGGGCTGTCATCAAGCAGCGAGGCTGGGGTCAGCAGGCGCTGTGCAAATGCCAGTTGGTACAGAAAGGGCTTAAGGGTAGACCCTGCCTGACGTTTGGCTTGTACGCCGTCCACTTGGCTGCTGCCCAGATTTTCGCTGACATAGGCCAGTACCTGTCCGGTATGATTGTCCATGACCAAGGCGGCGGCATTGTTGACATTGCGCGCTGCCAAATCGGTTAGCTGGCGATGCAGGATGCTCCGTACAACGCGTTGCAGATCGCCATCCAGCGTGGTTTTGACGGATTGTCCGGGTTGGCTGAGCAGGCGCTGTGCCACTTCCGGGGCATCGTTGGGGTCAAGGCGGCTCCGGTTGCCCAGGCTGAGTGCTTGTGAGATCAGCCCCTGAAGATAAGCACACCCTACCCGAGCTTGCATGGCTTTGGCCAGTTCACAAGCCCGGCGTGATACCGTATCTGCATTGGCATTGGGGCCGCGTAACAACACGGCCAATACGATGCTTTCTCCTTGATTCAGCCCTGCTGGCAGCTTGCCGAACAATCGCTGTGCTGCCGCCCCCACACCAATCGCTTCACCTCGGAAAGGCGCCAGATTGAGATAGGCTTCCAGAATCTGATCTTTGGTCCATTGGCCTTCCAATTGTCGGGCAGCGTTGATCTGACCCATTTTCTGCAACAGGCTACGGCCTTTGGCATCGGCTTTGAGATCATCATCCAACAGTCCTGCCAATTGCATGGTCAACGTGCTGGCACCACGCGGACTCCCTTCGGTTTGATCCACCGCGGCACCTGCCAGGGCTTGCCAATCAACCCCGCTGTGGGACAGAAAACGTCGATCTTCCGACATGATCACTGCCTGCTTCAAGGCAGGAGACAGTTGCGGAAGCGATACCCAAGGTAGGCGTCGCTCATTGAGGTTGGTGCGTTTGACGGCCAATGGTTGGCCTTGTCGATCCAGCAACCAGGCCTCGGACGGCCGCCATTGGCGTCTGATCTCATCAAACGACGGTGCCGCATTGGCAAGTGAAAAAAGGGAGGCTAGGCTCAGGGCCAGCACCAGGTGGCGGGTTCGGAACATCAACGGCTCAATCAATACAGCAAAGGGTGGGTACAAGCCCCGGTCGGGGCTTATCGGTCAATTTGCGCCAGCGGGTAATGGCTGGTCAGCAAAGCACAGTGCCCACATGCGGCGGCAGTAGGCATCAAGATTGGGATGCTGCCGAGCCTGATCGGCGATTGGACTGACTACCGGAACCCAGAGCAGATTGGCCAGGAAACCAAACGCAGTGGTATCCAGTATGCAGGGCCGATCCCCCATGAAGAAGGGTTTGTCGCCCAGAAAGGTTGCAATGGCTTCCAGATCGCGGCATCCCATGTCGTAAATATCTGCTGGGGCGTGGCGGCCAATACCTTGCCCCACCGCATCGCGACGCAACTTACGTTGCACCAGCATGGGTACTACATTGCGTACCAGTGGCGGCAATTGGCCGAAGACGAGTTGTTTGAGATTTGGCCAGTTGCGGTTGTCCAGCCAGCGGGAATACAACGCTGGCCAGTATAGGCTTTCTTCAAATAAGCGCTGGAAAGTGTGAGCGATTGCTTTATCCGCGTCGGATAGGTGTTGATCCAGTGGATCACCATAGCGTTGTTTCAGATGCGTGATGATCAGCGATGAATCCGAGATGATCTGCCCGCCATCGTCAATAAAGGGGAGCTTGCCTTTGGGAGCACGGAAGACGTGGTCACCCTTGATGATTTCGTAAGGCAAATCAGCCAGCCGTAAATAGGTTTCCAACTTCATGCAGAACGGGCTGATGTTGGGCAACCCCCAAAGTTTGGGAAACTGATAAATCTTGATGGGCTGGGCTGGTTGCATAACGAATCCTTTGTGTAGGTTCAGTGGGCTGGATCTACTGTGGTTTTTTCCGATGCTTTGTCATCTACCTTGTCAGCGGGTTTCTTTACACTGTCCTTGGTCTCCTCACCAGGCTCTTCCTTCACCTCCACCTCGGGTTTGGGCTCATCCACAGGGGGAGGAATGTTATCGATCTTCTTCTGAGTCATGTAATCATGCATCTCGCGCCAGCCAGCGTAGACTTCGGCGCGATCGGCGCGTGGATTGCGCTTATAACAGTCCTCCAGCGACCGGCCAGACAGGCGGCAACCTGCGCCCACCGCTTTTGCTTCACGTTGTTTGCGGTTCAATGCGTTATTGATCTGATCACAACCGGTGATGCCCGACACGGCCACCGCGAGTAATGTAATGTGCCATAGTTTCATGTTGGCCCGCCCTGTTGTTGAATGGGTTATATACCATAACCCAATTGCCCTGGCTTGCCGGTGTGGCATGCTGGTGCGAATGGGGATCGACCTGTTGGATTGTCGACCCCCGGGTGCCGGTCATGGCTGGCATTGATCCAGGGTTTGTCTGTTGTGCCTACTGAATCCGGATGTCAGCATTTGGCAATTCACCGAACATTTCCGGTGCATACATTGCTTCAACCCGTGTGGGCGGCAGATGGAACATGCCGCTGTTGTTCAAGCGCACGTTGTATTCCACCGACCACTTGCCTTGTGGCAGCCAGCTGTAATAGGCCCGATAGGCATCCATTGCCGTTTCCACGTAAGCAGGCCACGCGCCGCTCTGGGTCGTGCCCTGGCTGAGGATGGCCGAATCGGTTTTCAAGCCACGATTCAACAAGGTACTACCGGCTGGAATCGGATCGTTCACCGCCACCCAGCCCATCTCGGCAAGTGCTTCGATGTCCAGACGGATACGCGCAACGTCGCCACGGCTCCAACCGCCCGGCTTCTGCTGTACCACAGGGGTCACTGTCTTGTTGATGCGGTAGCCAGTGAACAATGGCTGTTTCAGCGGCACGGCGGCGATGCTTTGCACGGTCAACCAGGGCTTACCGGTGCCTTGCTGTGTCACGGCCAGTTGGCTGGCGCCTTTGGGCCAAGCGAGCGATACGGTATTACCATGCGTTTGCTTCACCCAATCAATTACCTGCTTTTGACCATTGAGTTGCGCCTGCGTTTCGCCAGTGACCGGGGTGTTCTCGAAACGCTGCGAGAACCGGTCATAGGCCAGGCGCCCCCAGGCATTGGCGGTGGTCAGGTCCCAGTGGCCTTGGCGCTGGCGGCCCAACGCGCCACTGGCGATGCGTGGCAGGTCAGCTTGCCAAGCCGGTTCGTCCAATACGGTCAGCAGCAGGCGTACTGCATTCACGTCGCCAGATTGCATAGCCCACCACAGGTGGTCGGTTTTGTCGGTGGTGAGTGCTAGTACTGTGCCTTGCAGGTTGAGGCGATTGCGCAGCAGTTGCAGTGCTTCTTGCAGCTTGCTGTCACGTTGGGGGATGTCAGCCGTCCGTTTCAGGACATTGATCCAGTCCAGTAGGCTGGATGTTGTCCAGGTCTGCGGGCGCATATCCAGCGAATCCAGCAGATTGGGACGTACCTTACCATTGCGTGCCAGTGCTTCCAACGCCATCAGTTTACTGACGGTAATATTGGCCCAGGGGAAGTCATTGCGTTTGATGCGACCTTCCAAAAAGCCAATCAGCGCTGATTCCATGTGCGTCGCCTGGGTGGCCGGCAGCGACCAGCCACGCTCATGAGACAACGACAACAGATAGGCCGTCAACTCGATACTGCCTTCGTTCAGCAGGCTGAAGTATTTGGCAAAGCCGTTGCTATCCAGAAAAACGGGCAGATCGGCATAAACGGTATCCCACAACGCCTTGTCATTGAGTGCAACCGCCCGGGATGCGCGTTGTTCCAGACAGCTGAACCAGTAATTACGCATATAACGCTCAACGCCATCCAGGCTATCTGCCAATTTGGCCTTGGCACTGATTTTGACTGCACCACGGCCTGGCAGCGCGTCATCCGGCAGTGCAATCGGCAAGGTGAAATTGCCATTCAGCTGGGTCAGTGTGGCCTGAATCACCCGTTCTGGTACCGCTGGGTAGATTTTTTGCGACAGTTTGACACGGTCGCCGGCTTTACCGCCTTCTTCTTCCAAGGTGACCAGCCAATCCAGCTGTGTCTGGTTTTGCGGTACGGTCAGCGTCCAGCCGATTTCCTTGGCTTCCCCTGCCTGCAATGTCTCGCTGATGGCAGCAGGTTGGCTGACCAGGCCCGTGACCTGGGCGTTGGCCTTTACTTTCATGGCGCGATCGGTGGTATTGCGCAACGTGAAGCCGGCACGGAAGCTATCGCCGTCACGGACGACAGGTGGCAGGCCGGATAGCATCATCAGGTCTTTGGTCGCGCGAATACTGGTGCTGCCAGTACCAAAACGGTCGTTACCCGCCTGAGCCACTGCCACGATTCGGAAACTGGTCAACGCATCGTTCAACGGGACCTCGACAACGGCTTCACCCGTATCGTTCAGTGGGACTTGTGCTTTCCACAGCAGCAATGTGTCGAACAGCTCTCGGGTGGGCATCAGGCCACCGCCGCCGCCCGATGGCAACGCTTTCTTGCCAAAGTGGCGGCGACCGATGATCTGCATTTGTGCGGTGGCCGTGGTCACACCATAACCGCGCTCGGCCATCATCCCTTCCAGCAGCTTCCAGCTGCGGTTGGGTGCCAGTTCCAGCAAGCCCTCGTCTACGGCGGCCAGGGCAACTTCCGCGCCTTTCGGCAGGGGTTTGCCATCTGACGTGCTGACCTTGATCTTTACCTGGGCTTTTTCACGTGTCTGGTAAACCTGCTTGTCGGCGTCCACTTTCACATTCAACTGATGACCCTGATGGCCGACACGGAGTGTGGCGATACCCATGCGGTAGGCAGGTTTGCCGAGATCGACCATGGCAGTGGGTTGCACATTATCGACCCGGCCGCGCACGACCAGTGCCGATACATATACATTGGGGGCAAAGTGCGATTTCAATGGAATCCGTACCACTGGCTTTTGCGCAGTGAGCGACTGCACATAAGCCTCGATGACACCTTCACGTTCTACCGTGATCAAGGCGGACGCATTCTGAAAGGGCATCCGTACCTGCAAGTTGGCCACCTCACCTGGGTTGTAGTCAGTTTTGTCCGGAATGACATCGATGCGGTCACTGGCCGTTCCGCCAAACCAGGCGCTGTCCTCGCCGTTGAACCAAGTTTCGGCATGGGCAAAGGCATACTTGCCCTCTGGATCGCGTGTGCCGACCCGCACCGTGATATCACCGGATTCGCGACCAGTCAGCTTGCAGTGGGCCATGCCTTTGGCGTCGGTCTTGGTATTGCAGACCACGCCCATTGGCTTGTACTCAACTTGGTTCTCATAGGCATAGAAGCCACCGACCAGCCGCTTGCGATGCGAGAACACCCGGCTCAGGTAGGCATTGACCTGTACTGGCGCATTCGCAACGGGCTTGCCATTGGTATCCAGCACCAATGCGATGATAGGGACTTCCTTGGTATCGGTAAAACGGTCGATTTTGACACCAGCCACATAGCGCGCGGTCCACATCGGAATGGTGGTGCGGCTGGTCTGGGTTTCGCCATTGGGGTCGGTGTATTCCAGCTCGGTCAGAACCTCAGCCGGTTGGCTGATGGTGGGTAGTTGTGTCAATTCAGTGCGGGCTGCACCTTGTTTATCCAGTATCAGCGACTGATCGGTAAGTGGTTTGTCCTGATTGGTGGATTCCGGCTGGCCTTCTTCACCAAAGTATTCACCATCGTCGGTATAGCGGCCACGTGGTGCAACCCCACCCTTTTTCATTGCCTCCGGCACATCCCCGTTACTCAGGAAATAGTCAGGATAGCTGGGGAAATACACCAGACGCGGGCGTACCAGTGAACGCAATTTGACGCCACTGGTGCTGGCACCACCACCGTTCAGGTAGTTCACCTGGATATCCAGCGGCAGATTGCCTGGGTTGATCTGTGGGGTGTTAGGGCCTTTGACGATTGCACGCATCAGCGGCACGCGGAATTCACCGACACGGAAGGTACCGGTCGGCTGCTGAAACTTCTCTTCTTTGCCTTGCTGTTGAAACAGCATGACTTGGTACTCGCCAAGTGTGGCTTTGGCAGGAATCGACCAATCCGCCTCGGCATTGCCGTCTTTCCAGCTGATTGGGAAATCATACTGCTGGCCGCTGCCGAGGTGTTCGATACGCATCCGGTTGGGCAGGGTTTTCGGGTCGATGCCGGCAAAGCCCAACATAGTACGTTTCCGGGCGACATGCTTCATGTGGATGGTTTCGCCGGCACGTAACAGGCTGCGGTCGAATAAGGTGTGGATGGCGTTCGGACCTTGCCAGAAGGCATCTGGCAGGTTGAAACGCCAACTTTCAATGCCATCATCCCAGTCACTGCGAACAAAGCCCATATCATCGCCTTTGCGGGCGAAGACATAGAGCGGACAATCCCAACTTTTGGGCAGGGTCTGGCGCAGTAAGGCCAAACCATTGTGGTCGGATTTTCCCTGCCATAGCTGGCGGCCGGTACAGTCACGTACGGTCAGGTTGGCATCCTTCATCAAAAAGCCCTTGTCCATGGTGGTCACCCAGATCAACGCGTTTTCTTCACCGCGTTTCAGGTGTACGGACAAATTGGTGCTCAATGCGGCAGTTCGAACGAACATGGTCTTGCCGCTCTCCAACAGATTGGCGCCAAGCCGGGGGCTTTCGATTTCCACAATGTTGAAACCAGGGCGAGCCATTGGAATACCAATGACTTCGGCTTCACGACTGCTAGTGGGCGTCGGTAGGCGGCTTTGGATGGTGCCTTTCTCGCCGGTGATGTAACTACGTTCATCGGCACCCGTGTCATGCTCGCTCAAACGCTTCATCCAGCGGATGATGTCGGCTTCGTCATTGACGGTCAACATGCGGTAGATCGCACCTTGGGGTGGTTCATTGGTACCGGTTGCGGGCTTGACCGGTGTGGGTAGCAGCGTGCCGCCGTTGATGGTGGGCGCTGCATTGACCGATGGTGTCGGGGGCACGGCATATTGATTCAGATTACGTACCGTGACCGGCAGCATGCCGCCGGCGTTGCGTTCGACAATCCCGAAACTGGCTGAGAACTTAGCAAGCGGTGGGTAGGCATCTACCTTGACCGGCATCGGGAAAGTCTTGGCATTACTGAGCGGTCGATTGGCGTCATCCTTGAAGTTGGCAGGTAATTGCAGCGTAAGTGTGCTTTTTTCTGGAAACGGGCCAACGAAACGGACGGCATCCACCCACACATCTTGGACACGTTTGATCGGGTCCAACACGGTAGCGCTACCCGCTTTGCTCAACAATAAAATGCGCTTGCGGGTATCTTCATCTGCGGGTTGGGCTGTGTAGTTTTTGCCGTCTGTATCCCGTAGGGTGATGTGTTGGGCTAGGTTCCACGCTACGGGGGCGGTGAAGCGCAGCGTTACCGGCAGAATCGGTAGGCAGTTGGATTTGGCATTGCTCCGCTCGCAATACAGGTTGGCGGCAAAATCCTGCCGAACCCGGTAGCTCAGCGATTGACCTTCGCCACCACTGATGCCGTTGGTTGCCTGCAATCCGGCATCGATGACCAGATTCAGCTCTTTACCAGCAGGTAATTTGCGCTGACAACGCAAGGCCTCGAAGTAACGATTGCCAGGTTGGCGTACCAATAGCTTGACCAGATTGTCGCGCTCTACAGGGGGTAATGAGCGGGTACCGATGCGTTCCTTGATGCCTTCCACATCGCAGTGTGCCAGCTTGGCCAGGCTGGCGGCCAGAACCGGGCCATCGAACTCGAACAGGAAAAGTTGTTCGTCATCCACCAGTCGGTTGGTACCAGGCCAGGTGTTAAGTAAGCTGGGCGAGCCGGTTGAAAGATTGAAGCTGGCGTTATCGACACGTTGACCGGCTGGTGTCTTCAAATCAGGTTTGATACTGAATTGGCAAGATGTGCCACCAGGTAATTCCCGATTGAAGTCATACACCCAGTTTTGGGCATCAACCCATCGGCCTTTGCCAGGTTCGGCGCATTGAATTGTGAAAGGGTCAGCGCGACGTGGATCGCCGAAATCAACGGCTGGGGCTGAGAAACGGACCTGAACCTGTCGAATATTCTTGCTGACACCTTGTGGTGAAAAACTGTCGACCTTTACGCCATCGGCTGCATGAGCCGTGCCGAGTACTCCCCATATCAACCATGCCAAGCGCATTGCGACGTCCTTTTTTGCTGATGCAGACATTATCCTGAAATCCTTGCGAAGGTGCATCCACTGTGGGTGTATGGCATGGCAAATGTTGTATTTCCGCTGTGTGAGCCTGTCTGACTAGGAGTATAGGCAGCCTGCATGAACTATGTCTGGGGTCGATGACTGCAGCCGCTTGGCCTGAGACCGTGATGATGAATAGTGTTCACCACAGATTGGATATTATTCGGTACACGTCAGAAACAGTGATTGCTTTTATATTTGAAGGGTCGAATTGGTAAGATCTATTTTCAATGGATCAATGGTTTAATTACCTGTTCATCTGTTTGATTAATCAAATTATCAGCTGATTATATTATAAAATTCATTGTTGATGATGTTTAGAAGATGTTGGTTGATGATCATGATATTTTATTTTAATGATATGGCTCAGTGTGGCTTATGTTGGTGATTCGGATTGTACTGGTTGGTTTTATCATGTTCGATTGAACATATTCTGATGGCAAGGCAACATTGTTTCACTGCCTTTTTAATGCAAGGAGCGATGATGAATAAAAGAATGGTGGCTATGACTTTTGCCATGAGTACATTAATAACCCCTTTTGCATGGGCTGCAGATGATTGGGTTTCCCATCTTTGGTTCAATCAGAACAATTATCACTATGTCAGTTTTAAACCGCAGCCACCCGCAACACCCGTTCCCAACCTGCCAGAAGCCATCGGAGGACGGTTGATGTTGCCGAAAACACGGCCGGCGCCGGCTGTGCTGATTCTACATGGCTCATATGGCGTAGATTCCCGTACCGTACGTTATGCCGAGGCTTTACGACGAGCAGGGTTTGTCACATTGGAGGCAGATATCTGGCAGGCAATGGGCATCACCAACAGTCGGCCACGCACCGTGCACGAGACCATGCCATCGGTTTGGGGTGCACTGAACTATTTGGTTAATCGGCCAGATGTGGATCCACAGCGCATTGGTGTGCTGGGGTTTTCATGGGGAGCGGTGCAATCAATGTTGGCAGCACGTGAGCCAGTCGATGGGTCACAGCCGCATTTCTCCGCATTTGCAGCGATGTACCCGATTTGCTGGGGCTATAACCGTGTACCTGGCTACGAGCTGACTCAGGTCAGTGGTCCAGTACAGATTGGCATTGGTGATCAGGATGATTATGACGAAGGCCCCGGCATGTGCCAGGCATTGGCTGTCCGATTGGACCCAAGTGGAACCAAAGTCCGTGTCCGTGTTTATCGCAACAGTTATCACGGTTTTGATCGGTGGGAGGCAGGTGCGGTGGTGAATGATCCCTTCAGTCATCTGGGTAAAGGTGGTGACGTGATGATCAAGCCGAATCTGCAACAAGGTACTGCGGCGATTCATCACGCGGTGCAATTTTTACGCGAAACATTAAAACCATAGTTGGCGGGGCGTTGCCAATTCAGTTTTGGGGCTCATTGGAGCCCCTGTGACCTGGTACATGAGAGAGGGTCTGATATATACGTATTTTCGGTTGTTGTTATGTAGTTTCTGTGTATTGTCGACTACAAATCCAGGCCCAGAAATTGCATGCAAGTTTCTTTTTAATAAGACCAATTCTCAAAATTATTACATCCATGATCTGGTAAGAAGCTTTGCCAGTAAGCCATTCTTTATATGCATTGGATTTCGCATATTTAATACAACTTGCAATCCAGATTGATACCAATCAAGAATGGCTTCACATGCTGCTGGAGCATGTATGTATCTGGTAATTCATTAATCAAAACAAATTTATAGACTCGCTTAAGCGGGATGATGGAGGATTTTCCGATGACGAACCATAGCTGTCGTGGCTTGGTGCTGGTTGTCGCATTGTTGGCATGCAACGTGCCATGGAATGCGCAGGCTGGTCCCAAAGTTGCACTGCGTCCGCTGGCTGCCAGCATTGCCGCTTGCCCTGCTGCCTGGAGTGCCGAAACTGTTTACAACGGGGGACAGAAGGTCTCCTATCAAAGTAAGGAATATAGTGCACGTTGGTGGACCAAAGGTGATGTACCTGGCGCCAGTGAATGGGGGCCATGGGCGCTGATTGGCACATGCGGTGATGGTGGGGGAGGCGGTGGCGGAAATGAGCCGCCGTTGACTCAGGTACCACCCCCAACGGGCCACGCCTTGTGTCGACCGGATGGTTTGTACTTCAACCCCGGCCTGAATGTGCCTTATTGCCAAGTTTACGATACGGATGGCCGTGAAAAGCTAGGTACAGCCAAGCGCCGTATCATTGGTTACTTCACTTCATGGCGTACCGGTAAGGATGGCTCGCCAGCTTATCTGGTGAAGGATATTCCCTGGGATAAAGTCACCCATATCAACTTTGCTTTTGCACATGTCGATGGAAATAATCGACTGTCGGTCGGTAACCCGTCCGATACCGGTAATGCCGCCACCAGCATGGAGTGGCCTGGTGTGGCTGGTGCGGAAATGGATGCCAGCCTGCCGTATAAAGGGCATTTCAACCTGCTCAACAAATTCAAGAAGCAATATCCAAACGTCAAAACCCTGATTTCAGTGGGTGGTTGGGCTGAAACCGGCGGTTATTTCGGGGCGGATGGCAAGCGGGTGAACAGTGGTGGTTTTTACAGCATGACCACCAATGCCGATGGTTCGGTGAATCAGACCGGTATCAATACATTTGCCGATTCGGCGGTTGCGTTTCTACGGCAGTATGGCTTCAATGGCGTGGATATCGATTACGAATACCCGACCTCCATGAAGGATGCAGGCAATCCGGTGGATTGGACCATTGCCAATGCTCGCCGTGCCGGGTTGAACCGCAGTTACAACGCCTTGATGAAAGCCCTGCGCGAAAAGCTGGACGTGGCAGGTGCACAGGATGGCAAGTATTACCTACTGACTGTGGCGGCACCGGCATCCGGCTATTTGCTGCGAGGGATGGAGAACTTCCAAGCACTGCAGTATCTGGATTACGTCAATGTGATGAGTTATGACCTGCATGGTGCCTGGAACGAGTTTGTCGGTCCGAATGCAGCCTTGTTCGACGATGGTAAAGACGCTGAACTGGTGCGATGGAGCGTCTATACCACGCCGCAATATGGTGGCTTGGGCTATCTGAATACCGACTGGGCCTATCACTACTTCCGTGGGGCGGTACAGGCGGGTCGCATCAATGTGGGCGTACCCTATTACACTCGTGGCTGGAAGAGTGTGACAGGTGGGGTCAATGGCCTATGGGGTAAGTCAGTGGGGAGCAAATGCCCAACCGGCTTGACCAACTGTGGTGATGGCGCACGCGGGCTCGACAACATTTGGCACGACAGTGACGAGCAGGGCAAGGAAGTTGGCGCGGGTTCTAATCCGATGTGGCATGCCAAGAATCTAGAGAAGGGCGTGGCAGGCAGTTACATCGCGGCTTACGGCCTGAATCCGGCTACGGATCCAGAAGACCGGTTGGTGGGGACGTATAGTCGGTATTACGATACCACTTTGATCGCTCCATGGTTGTGGAATCCACAGAAGCAGGTATTCCTGTCGACCGAGGACGAGCAGTCCGTGCAGAAAAAAGCCCAATGGATCGCTGCCAATGGTATTGGCGGGGTGATGTTCTGGGAGTTGGCGGGTGATTTCGACTGGTACCCCACTCGCAATGGGGGGCAAGGCGAGTACTTCATGGGTAGTAAATTGACCCGGGCCTTTGCCGATGCTTTTGCCAGTGCCAGCCCTTATGGCAACAAACGTAACCCGAAAACGCCACCAGCTGCGGCCATTGATGTGGGATTCGAACTATTGGGTTACCCGCTGGGTGACAGCAATTACCCAATCAGTCCAACCCTGCGTATCACCAACCGTTCCAGCGTTGCCTTACCAGGAGGGACGGAATTCCAGTTTGATTTGCCAACGGCCACCCCGCCCAATGCCAAGGATCAATCAGGCTATGGCCTGGGTGTGATCCAGATAGGGCATAGTGGCAACAATATTGGCGGGCTGAAAGGTGATTTCCATCGGGTATCCGTCAAATTGCCAACCTGGAAAACCTTACCTGCCGGTGCTTCCACCGATGTCAGCATGGTGTATTACCTACCGTTGGCAGGGCCAGCCAACTACACCGTCACCTTTAATGGCAAAACCTACGCCATCCGGGCCGAACAACCGTATCTGCCTTACCTGAAGTAAGCCGTTTCAGGCTTGTGGCCGCCACGCTTCGTCGTGGCGGTGGGATGTTTCACATCAATCAGGATCATAAGAGGAGTACAGCATGCGCAACAGTATCAAGTCGTTGGCCGGTATCGTATTCGGCAGCCTGGGCTTTTTGACCTTGTCCATGGCAGCAAACGCAGCCAGTTGCCCGGCATGGGAAGCCACCAAGACGTATACCGCTGGTAACTATGTCAAACTGGACAATCAGGCGTGGCGGGCCAAATGGTGGAATCAGAATGATCGTCCGGGTACCAGCCAATGGGGGCCATGGGAAAGCCGGCCTTTGTCCGAGTGTACTGACGATGGTGGTGGCGGCGGCAATATTCCGCCAGAACCCACTCCCACTGTGGGGAAGCATGTAGGCGCCTATTTCGTGCAATGGGGGATCTATCAGCGCGGTTACCCTGTCCGCAAACTGGTGGATAGTGGCGGCCACAACAAGCTTACCTTCCTGAACTATGCGTTCGGAAATGTCTACGCCGATGGCAAGTGTGGCATGGTGACCCGTGCCGAGAATGGCAATGGCGATGGTGGCGATGCCTGGGCGGATTACCAGAAATCATTCTCGGCAGGTGAATCGGTGGATGGAGTGGGGGACCAGTGGTCCGATCCATTACGTGGCAATTTCAACCAGCTGCGTAAGCTGAAATTCAAGAACCGTAACCTGAAAGTGCTGATTTCACTGGGTGGTTGGACATGGTCACACAACTTCGGCAAGTTTGCCGCAACTGATGCAGGCCGCCGCACCATGGTGTCTTCATGCATCGATCTCTATATCAAAGGGAACTTGCCACAAGGTGAAGGGGCAGGTGGGGCCGGTGCAGCGAAGGGTGTGTTCGATGGTATCGACATCGATTGGGAATATCCAGGTGGAGGTGGCTTGCCTGGTAATTCGGTCGACCCAAACGACAAGCACAATTTCACCTTGCTGCTGGCTGAATTCCGTAAGCAACTGGATGAATTGGGCACACAAAACAAACGTAAGTATTACCTGACCGCAGCTGTGGGTTCCGGGGTGGATAAGATCCGCAATACCGAACCTGCTGAGTACAGCAAGTATCTGGATTGGGTCAACGTGATGACTTACGACTTCTTTGGTGGCTGGAGCGCAACTGGCCCGGCCCAGTTCCAGTCACACCTGTATCGTGATCCTGCAGCGCCCAATACCGGGGATCTGGCTTCCTATAACGTGGCAGATGCAATCCAGACATTGGTCACGGCCGGTATTCCCAAAACCAAGCTGAATGTCGGGATTCCATTCTATGGCCGTGGTTGGCGTGGTGTGGCTGCTGGGCCAAATGGCAATGGCTTGTATCAGGCGGCAACCGGTGCGGCAACGGGTACGTATGAACCAGGGATTGAGGATTACAAGGTACTGAAGCAGCGTAATGGCTCGCGTTATTACCATCCGGTCACCAAGCAATTGTGGCTGTATGACGGTAACGAGTTCTGGAGCTATGACGACCCAACGGTGATTGCCACCAAGCTGGGTTATATCAATCAACAAGGTTTGGCGGGTGCCTTTACTTGGTCGCTGGATGGCGATGATCCACAGGGAACGTTGCTGAACGCGGTATCGGCACTGAGGGGCAACGGCCAATAGGGTGATGGACTTCTCGAAGGGGATGTAACCCTTGGGCAGGGTAACCTGCCTGTTTTTTGCCAATAAAAAAACGCAGCCATTTGGCTGCGTTTTTCGTGAGCCAGGGAACGTGATTATTCCTTGGTGATTTTCGCTTTCAGGCTCAAACCACGGAAGGCGGGCTTGCCTTTGACCAGGAAATACATGTAGCGCTCCATGCTGCCCGGGTTTTCCAGCGTAACACTTTCTTCGTTACCAATGCGTGCCGAACGTGCCAAGTGATTGCTATCAGTGGGCCAAGCACTGCTATGGGCATACAACACAACATCGCCTTCACCGCCGGTTGTGCTGACAGTTACACTCTTTGAGCCGGCTGGCAACAACATCCAGTAATACTCCATGCTGCCGGTCTGGTTCGGGCGCAGGCAACGGTCAGCCAGTGCGTCATCCCGTTTGGGACACTTGGCTTCGCTGAATTCGTCGCCAGTTCCGTTCCCGCCACCATCCGTATTGCCAGCGTCAAATGCTGCGCTCAATGCAACATTGCTGTATGCCTGACGTGCTTTCAGCATGATGTGGTAGTAACCAGGTGCCGGTTTTTGGATTACCAGGTTTTCGCTGTTGCCAGTCTTGGCGGATTTGGCCAGATGGTTGAATTCATTGGGCCAGCCGCTGCTGTTTTGCACATACAGGTCAACATCACCACTGCCACCGACTGTGCTCAGGCGTAGGGCAGGGGTGCCGGCCGGTACATTGATGAAGAAGTATTGTGCTTGATTGTTGTTCAGCGGGCTTCGAGTACAACCGTTGCTCAATTCATCAACACGTGCTGGACAACGACCTGTGGTCGGGCCGCCGGTATCTGCAACTGTGACGGGGAAGGTGATTGTATTGGTCAGTTCGCCGTCAGATACAGAGAGAATCACCATGCCCGAGCCAGTCCTGCCAGCTGCCGGGGTGATGGTCAGCGCACGTTGTGAATGGCTACCAGTCAGTGCCAGACCGGATGTCGGCAGCAGGGAGGTATCATTGCTTAGGACCGTCACTTTCAACCGGCCAGCATCGGTTTCTTTGTCGCCGATGGTGAAGCTGATTGGAGTGGAAGTCTTGTTGGCTGCAATGGTCTGATTACCAATACTGCTGATGGTTGGCATGGTATTGCCGGTGGGTTTGCCACCCACGCTGATGCGGAACTGGCTGCTGCTGCTCAGTTCGCCGTCCGATACCGTCAGGGTGATGATTGCCTCACCTTGCTTGACCGCCAGAGGGGTGATTTGCAAGGTACGCTGGCTGCCGCTACCAGTCAGGCGCAGTGCTTGTTGCGGTACGACAGCTGGATTGCTGGTGCTGAAAGTAACGCGCAGTTTGTCTGCTGCACTTTCCTTGTCCGATACCGTAAAGCCCAGGTTCAATGGCTTGCCGCCGCTGGTTTGCTGGTCTGCAATCTGGCTGATGGCGGGTGCGGTGTTTTGCCCCGGCTTGGCAGGTTTACCACCCGCAAATTCGCCATCGGTACGTGCCGTAGTAATCCATTGACGGAATTCTGCATCGTAACGGGTGCCAATCTTGGCGATATGACCTGCATAACCAGTGTAGTCGCCGGCACGCAGGTATCCCAGTACCTTTTCAACATCATCACGATGGCGTTCGAACATGAAGCGTACGGCCAGATAGCCCCAGCGATAGGCGCGTGTCGTGTAGTCACTCATCTGGTAGTTATTGGCCAGAATGGTGCTCAACGTATAAGTCTGTTGACGGCCGATCTCAATGGCTTCATCGTAATCATTCTGGTGAGAGAAGTATTCGGCGACACCTTCAATCCACCAGACAGTTTTTTGTGAGGTACTCTTGCTGAAGTCGCCTTCCATGTTGAAGCGGCCATCCAGGTAGTGGATGTATTCATGTTCCAAGTTCCAGATGTGGAACTTGGGTTTCATCCACTGGGCTTCATGAGCAATGAAGCGGGCCTGATTGCCAGCCTTGGCTGGGTTGCCTTCCAGATACATGCCACCATTGTTGGTATCGATACCGAAGATGGCGCTGGCGTACTTGGCATAGTTGTCATAGTCATCGAAGACCACAACTTCCAGACGCTTGTTCTGATCGTTCGGCACGGGCGCGCTGCGGCTGGCGTCGCTGTTGCCCATCAAACCATAGTGGAACAGTTTTTCTTCGGCACCGATCACCTTGCAGGCTTCAGTGAACTGATCGGCCGTCATCTGCTGGGCGCGGATGGTTACGGTGCTGCTGCAGGCGTGGGTCAATGGCAAGGCCTTGCGTTGCAGGTTGTCCTTGAAGTTGCAGGTGCCGTAATAGTTGCAGTTGTCCTTGTCGTAGTAATCGACGCTGGCGGCTGCGGCCAGCCAGATTTCAGCGCCAGCACCTACCATGTCGTTATCGCCCAGTACGGTACGTAGCAAAGGCTGAACTTGCGCTTTACGCTCGTCGTACTTCATGAAGCGACCCATCTCGCGCATGGCGTTGGCGAGTAGGAAAGCTGAATCGGTACCGCGTAGGTTGAGGTGGCGGCGATAGAAGTTGAACAGCGTGTCGACATACTTGCCGTCACGTTTTACCAATTGGCTGAAGTCATCGTTTTGGTGGCCGCGGAAGAATACGGTGAACACATTGTTCACGGCATTGCGCATTTCCCATTGCTTGGTATAGCTGGCATCGAAACGATTTAGCAGATCGATCAGGCTGGGTAGCAGACGAGCGTTCTCGGCAGCGCTGTCAATCAGCGTTACCATTTCACTCAGGACTGCACCGTTTTCACGGGTGACATTGCGTGCCGCACTATTGCGGAAGAAGCTTTCCAGCCCCGGCTGTATTGCACTGCGCAGAGACGGGCCATATTCGCCAACATCTTTTTTGTTGTACCACTGGACGTAATAGCCAGCGCGCAGGAACATGGCAACTTGCAGGATCTGATTGTCGTTGTTGCCTTTGTAGCTATTGGCCAGCCGTTGCAGTTCACCTGCAGCACTGACCATCTGGTTCTCGTTGAACACAGCGCGAGCCGTATTGCCGGTCAACGAGAACAAGCCATTGATGCAGCTGGTCGAGGCCGCTTTGATCATGCGAACCAACGCAGCGCCTTGTACACCAGCGAAATCTTCCGGCCGGCACGTTGTTTCATCCGCAGCCATGGCACGTTTCATGTTGGCTGCAACGGGTTTCGAGGTATGTTGATGGTCTGGTTTGGCTTCCCGCGCAAAATCCAACCGTGGCATCGGTACGGTGGTGGTGCCCACCACACTATGGGTATTTTGCTCAATCGTGGTTGCAGCACGAGGCGGCTGCATATCCCCCGCGAAAGACAATCCGCTCAACGCCATCGATACGGCCAAGGTGGTCATGACAGGGCGGAATAACGAGTCAATCATGTGTTCGGTTCCTAAAGATTTTCATGCAATGGATCAACCGGCATGATCCGATGTATTTCATTACATCAGCATGTCAACATTCTGAGCCGGTCCGCAATGGGAGAGCTGCTCTGTAAGTCAAGCCAGCATAAGGTTGAAGGCAATGATTACGCGCATGGTTTTGTTCTTGTTTCACCTGCAGTTACAAGCCAGGGAATGTAATTTCCTAGGCTTGTATATAGCAGGCTGTAGCGTGTTCCGGCGGGGTGGCATTCAGGTTTTCTTGCCCACACGGAACGAACAGCATCTCTATGTGCACAATTCTAATTAACATAGTTATTTATGCCAATTAGATTATGATGAACGTGATGATTTCTCAGTACTTCTTCCATCGGGAATGTATTGAATGACGGGGGAAAACCATGAAACGACGATTACCACCACTTGCCGAACTTCAGACCTTTGAACTGGCTGCAGAGCGTCTCTCCTTCAAGGAGGTTGCCGGCTTGATCCACCTCACCCCCAGTGCTATCAGTCATCAAGTCCGTGAATTGGAAGAATTTCTTGGCATTGAGTTATTTCAGCGAATGAACCGCCGGCTAGCATTGACACCGGCAGGGTCACAGTACTATGCCATTGTCAAGGATGCATTGGAGCGACTACGGCGGGGAACGGATTTGCTACGCGACGAAGCGGCAACCCAGCGTGTGGTGGTCTCCGTGGCACCGTTTGTCGGGAGCGAGTTGATCACGCCGCATTTATCTGAGTTTGCACTTGCTCATCCCGATACTGAACTGGTGGTCATTGCCGAGCAGGCATCACGTGATCCCACCCTGGGGGAAATCAATATTGCCCTGCGTATGGGAACGGGCCGGTGGCGAGGGCTGCATGCAGAACATTTGTTGCAGATTGATGTTGTACCTGTATGTGCGCCGAGTTTATTGGCGGCAGCGACGCCAGCCCGGTTACTGGAAGCGGGGGTATTGTTGCAGCTGGCGTTGCCAACAGATGCATGGTCACGCTGGTTTCAATGGAAACAGTGGCCGCGCAACAAACCGACCCAAGGGCCGATGTTCGACAACTATCTTGGGCTGATCATGGCCTGCGAGAAAGGTGCGGGCATCGGGTTGGGGATGTTGCCGGTCATTGAGCCCTTGCTGCGTTCCAGGCGGCTGGTGGCATTGGATGAAACGCCATTGCCTACCGAGTTGGGCTATTACCTGGTATATCCGCAAGGGCACCGTTTGTCGGTCGCGGAACAGGCTGTGTTGGTCTGGCTTCGTTCAATCATGGGGAGGTGGGCAACAGTGGAGCACGCGGAAGCCAGTTGAACTTTTTTCACTTGATACCGCAGCGAAAGATCGTTTGTCATACACATTGTCACCACACACAATACCCGTTATCCGTAACCATCCAAGTAGCGCCTTGCATTGAAAGGTCCATACATGCACGTGCAAGCAATCCAGTTGGTGGCGGCCGATGGTTATCGATTGGCTGCCAGCTACTTTCAGCCAGCTGTTCCAAACGGCCTGGCATTAGTCATCAACAGCGCAACGGGCGTGCCACGCCGCTACTACCGCGCTTTTGCCGCCTATCTGGCGGAGCGTGGCACTGTCGTATTGAGCTACGATTACCGTGGTATTGGCGACAGCGTTGACATTCAATTTGATCAACCCAGCCTGCGAATTCGTGACTGGGGCGTCAAGGACTTTGAGGCTGCACTAAGATGGTTGATGGTGCACAGTGACCACCAGCATCTTGCTGTTGTGGGGCACTCCATTGGTGGACAATTATTGGGTCTGACACCGGTTGTCTCACAGCTCTCGACCGCATTGACGGTCGCCTCGCAAATTGGTTACTGGCGGCACTGGCCTGGTCATTTCAGACGTTGGCAAATGAAAAGCATTCTTGGCTGGGCCATGCCCGCAGTGGTCAAGGGCTTTGGGAAATTACCTGGGTTTGCCATGGGAGGGGTGTCACTGCCTGCTGGGATTGCGTTGGAATGGGCTCGCTGGTGTCAGCATCCAGCCTACTTCGTGGATGAGCAGGGTCTGCCACTGCCTACCCATTTTCATCGTTTCCGCGGACGGATTCGCTTGTATTCCATCGCTGATGATCTGTTCTATGCGCCGCCGCTGGCGGTTGTGGCACTGGCAGCACGATTTGGTGCCGAACAGGCAGATGTGGTATTTCGGCAGCCGTCAGATTGGTCCTTGCCGGGTCTGGGGCATTTCGGTTTCTTTCGTAGCAGTACCCCGCGCCATGTCTGGGACGAAATTGCCAATTGGCTGGAACAACAAACGATCGCCAATAGCCAATTCATGGCGGCATGATTGTTTGGCGCTGTGGGGTAAAAAGCGGGGATGTGGCAAACTTGCTTTTTCGACCGATTTGCGATTCGCCGTGCCTACCTATTCTCCATTTCACATCACCTTTGTTGCCATCATGCTGTCTGGATTGACAGCTTGTGGTGATAAGCCACCTGCCTCACCCAATCTTGATCGCAATAACTTGATGCAGTTGGTCTTCCCCACATGGCGTCCCGCTGACAATCAACACCGTGTCAGCGTCACTGCGGCCTGGGCACCGGAAGGTCCGTTGGGGGATAAAGAAAGCAAAGATCCGACGGCTGTTTCACTGGACATCGAACCAATACATGTCGTGAGGTTGTCTCCAGCCCGTGCTGTCATGCTTACGGCGGCGACAGCGGTGATGGCGGATGGCGAGTTGATGGACAGCCATGCTTCATCAGGCTTGATTGGTGCCTATTGGTTCAAGGAAGAAGATGGTAAGTGGTATCCGGATGGTCGACAGGACGAAGCAGCCTGGAATGGGTTCATGGGTAATGTAGGTGAGATGACCATTGTGAAACTGGATCCGGCCAAGTTCGGGTTGATGGTTGAGGCTGGAAGTTGTTGGCAAGGATACTGCGGTAATTGGGGGAATCTCTTTGCACTGGAAGAACGACAGGTCACCTCATTGCTTGAACACTCCATCCCACTATTTGCCAATAATGAAGGTGCGGTGGAGTCCTGTTCTGCTTTACTTAACGTCAAGCCAGGCCAAGTTGTCAAACGAACTGAAGAACAGGAATCTCGAAATACGTGTTACCGCGTTGAAACCAAATGGCAATTCAAACCCCGTAAAAATGGCATGGCTGATTTGATGTTGAATTTTGATGGCGAGGAAGAAAGACGCCGTGTGGTTCATGTTGAAGAAACGGAAGAGCCTGACGGTAATGAAGCCTATCAAGTTGAATTGTCAGTCGAAAACGTGACTGGCAAGCAAGTCTATCGTTTCAGAAATGGTCATTATGTGTCGGTCAGCGGTAAGAATCTGGTACCAGAGTTCTGATTGCCAAGCACCGGGACAACTTGCCCGGTACTTTGTATATTAACTGATGGTAACCAACCAGGTGCCATTGTCACACTGGGTCATGTTGGTTTCCACGGGTAAAAACTTCTCAATCACAGACAAATTTGTGGTCAGATGGCTGGATTGCACATGCGTCGTGAACGAACCACCGCCAGCCAAGGCCATTGGCAGTACCAATTGATCGGCCAAGTGCTCGCCAACCGCCACGCCGCTGGCAATGTAATGGCGTGCAGCCTCTGCTGCTTGGTTGGCAACTTTCTCAGCTGACACGCCTTTCTCGCCAAAACCGGTGAACACTTCCACCACTTCGTCATGCATCACCGTGATCAACAGTGCATTACCGGGTCCTTCCCGGCCACCTGCATCGCGTACCTTGGTATCCACATAGCTCATTTGCGCTTTGACACGATCCAGCTCGCGTTGTGCAACCGAGTATGGCACCCCCGCAATGATGGCTTCGGCTTGAAGCTGGCGTGATGTGCCGCGCTCGGTCAATTGTAACGGCGACAAAGCTTGGCACGGGGTGATCTGTGCCGTCACCTCTCCACCTCCTGCAGGGAAAAAACCATGTCGTTTCAAGTGAAGGCTGCAATTTGCCCCCATGCGTTGTACCAATGGCAACCAGGCCCGAATCAGAAAATCTGCCGGTGGTGCCATCGGGTTATGGGTACCGCCACTGACGGACAAACTGCTGGCTACATCCGCAAACCACAGGGCTGGCAGTACTGTTTGCAGTACCAAAGTACAACTGCCGGCGGTGCCAATGGCAAACTGATAGTCACCGCCTTTGATACGGCCAGGTCTGAAATGCAGCTCGCCAGAGCTGATTGCTGCACCGGTTACGTTGGCATCACAGATGGCCTGGGCGGCCTGTACGGCAGTCAAGTGCTGACGCAACAAACCCGGTTTGCTGCGACGTGCGCGAATACGGGTCATGCGGAAGGGAATGCCGGTAATCATTGACAGTGTCAATGCACTGCGCAAAATCTGGCCACCACCTTCACCCTGGGCGCCATCCAATTCAATCCATTGTTCTGTTGTTATTGTCATGTCATTCATCATCAAAAATCGGTTCAATACGTAGATAGCAAACCACAGTCAGCCAAGAATCGATAGAATGCACTTGGTTGAGCGGTAAGTGGCTTATTTCGCTGCTTTTATATATGAAAGCGCAGTTGTTGGATCGGTGCCGCATTTTTAGCAAGTGCGCCCTTTCGCGACGGCTGACTGTCGGTGCCTGTGCACCCATCAACACATGCAGCCAAACTGGCGCAGACCGCGTCAGGCTTGTTGCCTTTGATTCATGGATATTCACAACACCTTTGCACGATTCTTCACTGCCAACGCCTTACACAATTGTGGCCATGCCCTGTTATTGGCGATGCTGGCACCGTTTGCTGCTGCTGCCGAGTTTCTGGTGGGCTTGCCTGAAAAGGAAATTCCCCCATTTAGTTTCAGTCAGGGCGGGCAATTGGCCGGCATCTATCGCGATTTGTTCGACAAACTGGCCCCGCTGACCGGTGATACCTATCGCTATGTCCACATCCCCGCCATGCGCATCATGCGGGCATTTGAACATGGACAAATCGATATTGAGCCCGGTGTCAATCCAGCATGGCGCAGTAGTACGGTGGAATCGGTCTACAGCGTGCAGTTTGCACGTGCTGCAGATGTGTTGCTGATTCGCAAGGGTGTATTGATGCCAACCTCGCTCAGCCAGTTATCCGGTGCGACCATCGGGACAGTGCGTGGCTTTGTCTACCCTTCGCTTGATCCTAGTTTCAGAAACCGTCAAATCAGCCGGGACGAATCGTCAGACGAATTCCAGCTGTTGTTGAAATTGGCTGCCAACCGTTACGACTATGCTGTGGTCAACAAATCCGTTGCCGATTACTGGTTACACCATCGTCCGGCTGCAGCACCATGGCGGGTCGGTTTGACCGTGGGAGAGGCTGACATCATGCTGCGCTTTCAGCCCCGCCACAGTTCGGCGTTGAAACGCGTCAACGCAGGTCTGACCAAATTGAAGCAGTCAGGCGAGATTGACGTCATCTTCCAAAAGTACCGCTAAGCACAAGGTCAATCCGTTGGACTACCTAAGATGACTCGCTGTAAAAAAGCATCCAGCGCTTGGTCATTACCAGAAGGTTTTTTGTAATCCGTATCGCGTTCCGATATGGCCAGTTCCTGCTCGATAAACGCGTGGATCAATGGCCAGCGGGGCCCGGTATCCGCCTCGCCAGCCCGCATTTTCACTGCCAGTAGCGCATTGATCTCTGCCAGCAAGGCGGAATCGGTCAATGTCGCAGCCGCCAGATCCGCAAAACGCATGGGAGGCACGCCCAACCCGGCATCAATCCATTTGACCGCCAGCAAGGGCCGTAATACATAAAGATACTTCTTATATCGAACGACTTCATCCTGCAGATAGCCACGGAAGTTCTTATGTGCCATCGCCAGGTAATGATGCCGTCCCCGCAACAAGAAAAAGAACTCGTGCGCCAATGTTCGCAGCGTTTGGGTGTGCATGGCATGCTGTCGGTAGACCACTGGGGACGATAGCCATTCCTGCAGCGTTGGGTTGGATCGGTGCAATAACTGCAACGTCTTGCGAAGCTCCCAACCGCTGATATCCAGCTCGTCATTGATCGGCAGTTCGATCACGTCCCGCTGCGGTTCGACACGTAGATACCAATCCAGCTTGTGCACATATATAAAACGCACGTCGTAATCGCTATCCGGCGAGGCAAAGCCCCAGCCCCGGCTGCCGGATTCGCAGGCAAACAGCACGCGGACTTCATGTTGTTGCTCAATCAGCAACAACTCATCTTCGATGCGTTTGCGCACATCGGGGTCGATGGGGTGGGCGAAAAGGAGGGTCATGTTTTGCTCAGCCTCAATTTGTGAATATGTCTCAAACCTGGTTTTCATCACTGTTAACCCTTCACACACACCACCTGCTTCAAGGTATGTACTACCTCCACCAGATCACGCTGCGCATACATCACATCGTCAATGTTTTTGTAAGCCATCGGGATCTCGTCGATCACATCGCTGTCCTTTCGGCATTCCACACCTTCGGTCGCTTGGACTTGATCCTTGATCGTGAAGCGGCGCTTGGCCTCAGTACGGGACATGGTTCGACCAGCGCCGTGGCTGCAGGAACAGAAGGCTTCTTCGTTACCCTTACCACGTACGATGTAAGACCGTGCACCCATTGAACCGGGGATGATGCCCAACTGGCCCTTCTGGGCGGATACCGCACCTTTTCGGGTTACCAGTACATCCTGTCCGAAGTGATGTTCGCGCTGCACGTAGTTATGGTGGCAGTTCACGGCTTCCACGGCGGCTTCGAATGGCTTGGTGATGACTTTACGCGCTGCGGCGATCACATTTCGCATCATCACTTCGCGGTTCAGTCGTGCAAAACCTTGTGCCCACTCGACCGCTTCAACGTAATCGTTGAAGTGATCAGTTCCTTCCGGGAAATAGGCCAAGTCGCGGTCTGGCAGGTTGATCATCCATTTACGCATATCTTCACGCGCCAGTTCGATAAACAGGTTACCGATGGCATTACCCACACCGCGCGAACCGGAATGCAGCATGAACCACACGGTATCGGTCTCGTCCAGGCACACTTCAATGAAGTGGTTACCGGTTCCCAACGTTCCCAAATGCTTATGGTTGTTGGTTTTGTTCAAGGCCGGATACTTATTGGTGATGCGTTTGAAACCGGGGTGCAAGGTAGCCCACATATCATCCACCAGTTCCGGCGGGGTATCCCACGCGCCTTTGTCACGACGGCCCATGGTTTTTCCGTGTGGTACCGCTTTTTCAATCGCGCTACGCAATGGGCCGAGGTTATCCGGCAGATCACGCGCATTCAACGTAGTTTTAGCAGCCATCATTCCGCAACCGATATCTACGCCGACAGCGGCAGGAATAATGGCGCCAACCGTTGGAATAACACTACCGATGGTGGAACCCTTACCCAAATGTACATCTGGCATGACGGCCAGCCATTTGAAAATGAAAGGCATCTTGGCGGTGTTGATCAGTTGCTTACGGGCATCCTCTTCAACCGGCACGCCTTCGGTCCACATCTTGATCGGCTTGGTGCCGTCGGGATTCATCACTTGATAGTTGTTTTGCACTTTGCTTCTTTCTTCAAATGCGGGGCGGCTCGGCGATTTTGGCGGCAGGCCCGGCAACGTATTGCGGTGGTGTACACAGCACCTTGGGCTGTCTCGTACCACCATTTCTGTTGTTTCGCTGTCCAGATTTGCTCGCTTTTGCAATCTACACAACGGAATGGTTTGTCCTCATAGTAACCGCGGGTAACGAATTCCGGATCACCATAACTGTTATAAGATTTTAACCTTGATCGGTTCACCTGCTCCGACGACCAGCATCGCGGCGAGGCAGCCACGATTGGCATCGCATCTGGCCGAGTGGCCTGTTGTCGCCGGATCTGGCGTTTTTGCATGATGGCAGCACGTTTTTGTTTACCGCTTTGCATGATTGCGACCCTTCCACCCTGTTACCCTGTCTTTTCGCGGGACAGGCTGGCGACAACATTGAATGAAACAAATGACTGCAACTGAGCTTCTGGCTATACCAGCCGGGGCTTGAACCCGGGACCTTCCCGATATCGGGACGCTCTACCTGTAGTTTCACCCACATTCGCCAAAACCCATCCCGATGACTGCTTGACGGCAATTGGCACCCATCGGGATGGGTTCTCATCTGGTCAAGGGACAAGGTATCGAAGACACGCATTGCTCTACCTGTTGAGCTACCTGCTTGCGCAGGACGGGGTTCGAACCCGCGACACATGTAGTGCCTTCTGCATTCCCTTTTAAGAGCCGCCAACAATACCCAGCGAAGCGGTTCTGGTTAGGCGTGCGAAAGTGCGACAAGTTTGCACAACAACACCAGAAGGGTTTTGTTGGCGGCTCTCGGCCAGACAACAACCAGAGCGACAAAAACAGCGAGAGTGGCCGGCCGAAGCCGTGGGCGTTTCACCGCCCTGCCTATACGAGATGTACTCCCGCTCATATTCGCCCCATATCCGGGCCGGTGACAACGTTGACGAAACCATTTCGTGTATTTCCATTTCTACCACCGCTTCCAACTACTCGAAGCGGGCAGGATTCGAACCTGCAGCCCGACCATTTCAAGGTGTAGTTCCGCCGGCATTCACCGGGTAAAACAGTTGGCGACAAGGGGGGAAGAAACAGCAGCCTTTCGGCAGTAATCTGCTCTCCCAACTGAGCTACGACAGGTACCTTGCGGCCCCCTGCCGACGGGGTTCGAACCCGCGACCTGATTATTAAATGTAGTTTCTTCAGCATTCGCCAAAAACGTTGTACGACAACAGTTGCAGGACTGACTGCCTTACGGCTGTGCCGGATTCGAACCGGCTTAAGTCAGATGTAGTCCTGCAGGCATTCGTACTCAAACCTGACTGTTTGACCAGATCAACTGTTCAGACGGTCATTTCGTAAAGTCGGTGACAAAATCGGCGAAACGTTTTTCGTGTATTAGCCACTATACGACCGCTTGATACTGCATTAAGCGGGCAGGATTCGAACCTGCGTTACGACCGTGATAGGGTGTAGTTTCGCCAGCATTCACCGGGTAAAACAGTTGGCGACAAGATGTGAAGAAACATCGCCTTACGGCAGTCTGCTCTAACCAACTGAGCTACGGCAGGTACCTTTCGGCTCCTGTCGACGGGACTTGAACCCGCGACCAAACTCATCATGTAGTTTCTTCGGCATTCGCCAAAAACAGCGCACGACAAAATAAGCAAGACTTAACAGCCTTGCGGCTGTGCCGGGTTTGAACCGGCTTAGTCCAATGTAGTCTTGCAGGCATTCGTGCTTAAACCTTGCTACCTGGCATCTGTATTACTGACCAGGCAACCTAAATCAAAGGGCGACAAAATGAGCGAGAGCGGCACTCCGGGGTTTCCGGTACGGGCTGCCTAGCCCGTAAGGCCAAATGGGCGGCTGTACTCCCACTCGCATTCGCCCCCAAAGGGGCCAGCGACAAATTCGAAGAAACAGTCCTGCTTGCGCAGGCGTGCCCTGCCTTAGAGCTACTGTCCCGTTGTTCCGGGTCAGGCGGGAATCGAACCCGCACCTCGTCGTTAGTAGCGATGTAGTTTCTTCAGCATTCGCTGGGTAAATCATGCGCGACAAATTTTTGTTGAGACACTTACTTGTGCGTCTAACCATTTCGCCACCGATCGGTTGCCCGGCCGGGCGGGATTTGAACCCGCACGGGTTGCCCCGCAAGTCCCGGAATGTAGTCTCAACGGCATTCGCGCTAAACTGGGTGAAGCGCTGGCGACAAAATTTGCTAAGACGCGAGCATTTTGGAGAATGTAGTCTTAAGCGGCATTCGCCGTTGCTTCATCAAACTTGTTAACTTTTTAAGTGCTTATACATCTTCCGGGCCGAGCTTCCAGTTTGCCGATCGGAATGCAGCCAAGGTCCAACATTGGGTTTCTGAGCAATCAATCCAGCCGGTAAAGCCAAATCGCCGATTGCCAGACAAGGTCAATGTCCCCAATTTGTTTGCTACCTCCACAGCCTGTACCACGGTGCTATCCCAACCTTGGTGTGGGTGGACCATGTTGAATTGCACGATCCAGACATGGGACTCCTGCGGTGATCGGCAAATGTCCAGCAATTCAGTCTTCATGTTCAAGAAGCGGCTCAGCTTGTTGAAGAAGTGTTCCGGTTCACTGGTTTTACAGGTCACGCTCCACGTTGTGCAGCGCTCCACCATGCTGATCATCCTTTCCTGTTACCCGGGCGGGTTTCCACCTGCCCGGGTTCAGATTGCTGTCAGTCCAGGCTGACCGATTCAATCAACTGTACCCAGTGTCCTGGCTGCATCTGGCCTGCCGCAAAGCTGGCGACCAGCTTGAACACATCGTCACCGAATCCACCGATATTCAGGGTATCGCCGCCTTCTTGCGCCTGTGTGGTCGCATGAGGTTGGATATCGATACATACCAGTCTGGCCTGAGGGTTGCGTTGCTTGATCAACGCCCACTGACGCATGGTTTCCGTTGCGCCATGGCGGCGGTTATCCACCCATGATTCGTTGTCGGAGACAATGATCACGGTATCCACCTTCGCCCCTTCCTGATTCAACTTGGCCAGGGGTGCCGAACAGTTGGTTCCACCCCCACCAATGGCTGCCAACTTCTCAGCGTTGGTGATCACAGAATCCCGTGGGTTCAGTTTGATATCCACAACCTTCACTTCAAACGGCATCACTCGGGCATCCGGGTTTTTGCGCAGGATGGCTGCTGCCATTAAGCCCGCCACATCAATACAACGTACGGCAGTGGTTGCGCCTTGGCGGTAACCGGTCGCCGGCGATTGCATCGAGCCAGATACGTCTGGGCAGACCACCACATTGCCCGCCAGGGATGGTACATTGTTCAATGCCGCTTCCATGGCATCTTGCAGCGCTTCACG
Source organism: Chitinivorax sp. B (assembly GCF_005503445.1). Lineage (NCBI taxonomy): Bacteria > Pseudomonadati > Pseudomonadota > Betaproteobacteria > Chitinivorax > Chitinivorax sp. B. The sequence goes on from NZ_SCOH01000013.1 coordinate 54,101, forward strand.
TACTGGGTTTGGTACATCCTGACCCGTCATTTTGTACGCAGCCAGCAACTGGTATGGGAAGGCTCGCGCCTTGGCTACCAGCTCCGGGTTGGCCAACTTGGTTGCAATCTGTTGCGCCATGCCGGGGATGTCGAACACACCATGTCGAGCAAAGGTGTTCAGGTTCATCCGCACCATCTGCCAACTACCTTGCTCAGCAATACGCGCCCATTCGTCACGCCCCAGTTCCAACGCGGTCAGCATCTGGAACGGTACATTGGGCATGGTGGCAGATTTGTCTGCTTTATAAGCCTCGAACTGCTTCACGATCTCCGGCAGGTGCTCGGTTTGATAAGACCGACCGATCAACCAGGCGAAGAACGCTTCACGGCTCAACGTATCCGGTTTCGGGTGAGCCATCTTCACCACGTCAGCCAGGCTGGGGGCGTTACCCACTGCAGCCTGCATCAGTTTTTCATCGCTGGCATTGTTCAACCACGCTTGAACCAGTTTTTTCGGGCGGGTACCCAGCGATTTACGGCCCACCGCGCCGCTACGCAAAATCTGCACGAAGTTACGCAACATCTTGCCGTTGTCGATGACGCGCTTGAACACAGGCGCTACATACTGCGGGCCTTTGACGGTCAACACGGCAGCCAGCAAAGCGGGCATGTCTTTCATGTAGCCTTTTTCGCGGCAGTAGATGGCAGTTTTGGCAATGAATTCAGCATCCACCTCATTTGTCAGCTTCAACACTTCAGCCAGCTGCGATTCGGCATTGGCGTAATACGTGTTGTTCAAACAACCGGTGATCGCGTACTGGGCTAGCGCATGTTTAGGGCTCAGTTGATAAGCAGCACTGCGTGATGCGTTCAAGGTGTCCGCATGGGGCAGCGCACGACCAGGTTGGGTTTGGAACAAGTTGGTATTCGCCATGATGTTTATCCTTTTTGTATCCGTTGCCACAGTTGGCATCGGCAAGTTTGCGTTTCGTTTTTGACATCCCACTTATTGCAATGGCCGTGCCAGCTTGTCGGTCTAGTTGCGCTTTTGTTAATCAATTTGTTGATTTTTAATGGTTTAATTTTTGTTCTGCTCATTTTTATCAAGAGATTGGCGTGTGGTTTGTCATGCTAATTGATATACTGATATATAAGATTCTATAAATTTAGATAAGATGAAAAAGACCGTTGTGATCGGCTTTATCGGGACCGTGCTGGATTTTGTCGGCAAGGGGAATCAGCGCTGGGAGAAGTGGCGGCCCACGGTGGGCTTGTGCCAGCAGGAAGACTTGATCGTGCACCGGCTGGAACTGCTGCACGATACCCGTAACCGGGGGCTGGCCGAGCGCATCAAACTGGACATTGAAGGGATATCGCCAGAAACCACGGTGAATCGGGTTGAGATCAATCTGAACGATCCCTGGGACTTTGAAGAGGTCTACGCCTTGCTGCATGACTTCGCGCATGATTACCCGTTCAACCCGGATGAGGAAGACTACCTGGTCCACATCACGACGGGTACGCACGTTGCACAGATCTGCTGGTTTCTGCTGACCGAGGCACGTTATCTGCCGGCACGGCTGTTACAGACCTCGCCACCCAAGAAATCCGAAGGGAACAATACTGCTGGTACTTATGCTGTCATCGACCTGGATTTGTCGCGCTACCACAAGATTGCGACCCGCTTTCAGCGCGAACAGCAGGAGACGGTTTCCTTTCTGAAATCCGGTATTGCCACTCGCAACCCGCAGTTCAACCGGATGATCGAGCAGATCGAACGGGTGGCAGGGCGATCCAAAGCCCCGATGTTGTTGATTGGTCCGACAGGGGCTGGCAAATCCTTTCTGGCCAAACGGGTGTATGAGCTGAAGAAGAACCGCCATCAGCTGGCCGGCCGTTTTGTGGAAGTGAACTGCGCCACCTTGCGCGGCGATAGCGCCATGTCGACGCTGTTTGGCCATGTCAAAGGCGCATTCACCGGTGCGCAGACTGAACGTGCCGGCCTGTTGAAAAGTGCCGATGGCGGTTTGCTGTTTCTCGATGAAATCGGCGAATTAGGTTTGGACGAACAGGCGATGCTATTGAAAGCCATCGAAGAAAAAACCTTTTTCCCCTTTGGTGCAGATAAGGAAGTCGCCAGCGATTTCCAACTGATTGCCGGTACCCATCGTGACCTGCGCCGCTGGGTGGCTGAAGGCAAATTCCGTGAAGACCTCTACGCCCGTATCAACCTTTGGACTTACGAAATCCCTGGCCTGGCCGCCCGCAACCAGGATATTGAGCCCAACCTGGATTTTGAACTGGAGCGTTTCGCCCGCGAACAAGGCGAACGCGTGCGCTTTCATGCTGAAGCCAAGCGGCAATATCTGAATTTTGCGACTTCTGTCGATGCTTTGTGGGCAGGTAATTTCCGTGAGCTATCGGCCAGCGTGACGCGCATGGCAACACTGGCGGAATCGGGCCGTATTACAGAGGAAGTGACCAGGGAGGAAATCACTCGGTTGCAAACAACCTGGGGACATGAGGACGGAGTAGATGAACTCACTGGATTACTGGGCGATCAATGTGCCGAACTTGACCGGTTTGACAAAATGCAACTACAGGCTGTTATTCAGGTATGCCGTCAAAGTAAAACGCTCTCGGAGGCGGGGCGAAAACTGTTTAATGTATCCCGGCTTGAGAAAGACAAGCCGAATGATGCAGATAGATTAAGAAAATATCTGGCAAAGTTTGGACTGAGCTGGCAGCTTATTACCGAGTAACTCGGTATTTGGAAGTATGTAGGGAGTTGCGGCTTAATTTTTCTACGAATTTATAATCCAATTAAGCCACGGAATATTCGACTATTAATTGGCATAGACCACAATAGGTAATGCATTTTGATGGCCTACTGGGTAATACAGTTGCTTCTCAATAAATGCTTTGCTGAATGCAGCGTAGAATGATTCGGCTTTGTCTGCAGCGGCAATAGCTTTAGCACGAGGCGTTGCTTTCGGTACGGATTTCAGAAAGGCGTCGAATTGGATTTGCGGGGTAAAAGTATCTCGCAGTTGATTATCTATCTTTCCTGCTTTTTTCATTTTACTTGGCTGGGCGTTAGCAACCAGAATCGGTTCGTGATTGACACCACCAAATTCACGAGCGGTAACGGTGCCCATGGTATTGGTAACAGTGGCTCCTTGATAGCCAGTGATTTTGACCCCTTTTTTGCCTGCACTTTGAATACCCGTTGCAAACATGTCGATTGGGCGATGCCCCTGTTGGCCGTGTGCTGCATAGCAGGCGAACAGGATAATATCTTTGGCATGTGCTGACATCTTGGTGCCAATATCCTTGCCAAGCGCTTGCCAATCATATTCTTCTCCATCAAGGTATGTCGTGCTGCTACCTTCGCCGCCGTGGCAGACCACATACAAGGGCTCGCCTTGTGCAATATTGGCCAGCTTGTCAGCACCGGACAGATCGATGATCGTGCAATCCTGGGTATCGAACCGTTTGGTTTCGAGCAACTCCAGTTGCATGGCAAATTCAACATCAGCCCACATGATGAAATCAGTAATGGCAGACATATTGCTATGGACTAGGAGAATCATGGTGTGGCTCCTTGGTAAATTATTGTTAGATAGTCATTCTAAGTCGATATCCTTCAGGTGTAATGCTTTTGTTATGAAAATAAAATCAATTTACAATTAATTTAATTCGTATATAGATATTATTTGAATTTGATTACTCATTACCGTTGCAATATTTCGTAGAATGTTCACCGCTGGGATTAGCAGAGGCCGTATGAAGCAATTCAACCACATCATGGTGATTGGCGGGACCGGGATGTTGGCGGAGGCCACCAGATACCTGTGCAAACGGTCGGAGGTATTGACCCTATTTTCACGTTTAGGCCGATCAGTTGAAGGAGTGTTGGCGAATGTGGTGCCAATTCAAGCTGACTATCATGATGGAGCCTATTTTGCGGAGGCGGTAAGTAACAGCATTGTGCAATATGGGCCACCATCACTGGTCCTGGCTTGGTTCCACGAAGATAAGCCTGCATATCAACTTGCAGAACAGTTGGCTGCCGTGGGTTCTCTTTTTTCTTTTTTCCATGTGTTGGGAAGTGCGAGCGCCAATCCTGTTAGCTCATTGGTCAAGCTGCGACAGCCCTATGAGGCATTATCCAACATTGACTATCACCAGGTTGTGCTGGGATTCAAACACGAAAGTAGCCGATCCCGCTGGTTGACTAACTGGGAGATCTCACAAGGAATGATTCAGGCATTGAACGCGAACAAAGCAGTTCATATCGTTGGCTGTATTGAGCCTTGGGATGCCCGGCCGAGCTAGGCGATTTGGGCAAACCATGAAAAGATTGGAGAACCGAACAATTCCAAGGCCAAGCGGGTGTTAGAAATTGTTCGGTTTGAAGCGACTGGTTGTGATCCGTTTAATTCAGAATGATGCAGGTAGTCGTTCCGTGCGCATACAACTTGCCATCCCGATCCACTAGTCGACCTTCCGAAGTGGCGGCTTTGGAGCCAGTGTGGATCACTTTGGCTTCGCAACGCAGGGTACCAGTTTTGACTGAAACGGGGCGGACGAAGTTGACTTTGATTTCCAGTGTGGAATAGCCGACACCAGCAGGCAGCATGGTGTGGATGCAGCACCCCATGGCGGAATCCAGCAGCGTGCTGATGATGCCCCCGTGGACGGTGCCGATGGGGTTGTAATGGGGTTCGGCAGGTTCGAATTCAAACGCGACCAACCCTTGTTCGACGGTGACGAAGCGGAAGCCGATCAGCTCCATGATGGGTGGGACCGGGATTTCTTTGTTCAAGATACGCTGCAGGTATTCCAGGCCACTGAGCGAGCGGGCGGCGGCAGCGCCGATCATTGGGTCTTCCCAGGAAAAGGTTTGGGTGCGTGCAGTCAGGTCGGTATGGGCGTCGGTCATGGTCATTTGCTTGCTCTCCAGAGTGTTGGTATCCGCTGCTGCTTGTCGTGGTCTGGTTATTCCAGCAGATCCGGTTGTTGCTTGACGATAAAGTGATACAGCGGCTGAAAGCTGCCATATGCCACAAAGTCACTCGCAATCAGGTCGCGGGTTTTGCAGGCGGTGGCATGGTCGATCAGCTTGGGTGTACCTGCTGCTTCGGCCAGCAATTGTGACTGGCAGCAGCGTTCCATCGAAATGAAAAACCAGCTTGCAATGTCGACGCAGTTGCCGACCGTCAGCAGGCCATGGTTCTGCAGGATCAGCGCTTTGCCTTGGCCCAGGCAATGCGCGATGTCCTGACCTTCCGATGTTTGATGGACCACGCCACCAAATCGATCATACACCCGATGGTCTTCATAAAAAGCACAGGCATCCTGAGTAATGGGTGCCAGTTCACGACCCAACGACGACCAGGTTTTGCCATGCATGGAATGGGCGTGGGCCACGGCCATCACATCCGGGCGTGCCTGATGGACTGCGGCATGGATGGCAAACGCAGCCAGGTTGACGGGATAGTGGCCATGCAAGACCTTGCCCTGATGATCTACCCGCACCAGGTTGGATACTTTGATTTCTGAGAAATGCAGGCCCAAAGGATTGACCCAGAATTGGTCGGGATGTTCCGGATCGCGCACGGTGATGTGGCCGGCCACCCCTTCGTCAAAGCCAAAATGGGCGAATAGCCGAAATGCCGCGGTGAGGCGGATCAGTGCATGACGGCGTGCGTGTTCGAAAGTGTCGAAGTGCGGGCGGGCAAGTCGATTGGCGCCGGAGGCGGTGACGTTCAGGGCGACGTTTTCCAGTGTGGTCATGGTGTCTTCAATGAGTGGGTGACAGGGTGACTGGGGCGGTATCGGATGTGGCAAAGCGCGTTCGCAACTGGTCGAGCGGGCCAAGGTGTTCCAGAACTTGGTCGGCACCGACGCCGAAATCAAGCAGGCAGGCAATCTCGTCGACGCCCAGTTGTCGGAGTTGTGTCACTTTGGCGGCACAACTATCCGGTGTGCCAAACAGTGCAGCGGTTTCGAAATAGCGTTCAAAAGCGTATTCCAGCACCGCTTCGCGATCTTCCTCTGCCAGTTCGTCCAAACCCTGCATTTGTTGCCGCCACAAATCGACCGAACTGTTGAGATAGGCAATGAAGGGTGCCTTGACGGTGGCTTTGACTGCGGCAAGATCATGACCGATCAACGTGTGCAGCATCAACGTGACATGGCCAGGCCCTTCGAAGCCGTGATCGGCTCGGGCTTTGCGGTAGGCGGCGATTTTGTCGGCCAGCTCTTCCGGGGTTTGAAAGAGCAGAGCGGTCAAGACGTTGACACCCTTGGCACCGGCTTCGATGAAGCGTTCGGTCCCACCACTGCAAGTGGCCCATACCGCCAGTTCAGGTTGTTGCGGCAAGGGAAAGGTCTGGATCGCGGCAGGTTTGCCGTTGCCATCTGGCAATTCGATGGACTCGCCCCGCCACAGGCGCCGTACTTGCTCCATACCGTCCCACAACAGGTTCAACCGCTGTGGATAGGCACTGGGCGCCAATACAAAGTCACGTGCGTTCCAGCCTTGTGCAAACGCGAGATCCACCCGGCCGCCGGACAGATTGTCAACGACTGCCCATTCTTCCGCCACCCGGATCGGGTTTTGCAACGGGATGACCACGCTGCCCGCCCGCAGGCGGATTTGCCGGGTGGTCATCGCCAGGGCAGCGGCCAAAACCGATGGGTTGGGATACAGCCCGCCAAATGCGTGAAAGTGTCGTTCCGGCAGCCAGACAGCCTTGAAACCTCGCTGGTCGGCAAAGCGGGTGGCATTGAGCATCAACTGATATTTGTTGTGCGTGAACTCGGCCTGGTTGCTGGCAAAGAACAGCAGGCTGAAATCGACGGACTGCTGAGCCGGCGCGGTTGCCGATTGCGTGGTCAGCCACTGTATCAGGTCGACTTTATGCGCCTTGAGTGTCCCTAACATGGCGGGCGTCAATGCTTGCGCATTGCCTCGGTAGCTCAGCTGTTCGCCGTTCGTCCAAAGCTCGATGCCTTGCCGGCGCAGGTTTTCGACAAAGGTTGCGATGTTCATAACACCCCCTCGATCACGGTATCGCATGTTGCCGGCGAATCGTCGTCCGCCGTGGCGATGGTTGGGTTGGCCAGGTAGGTAGCCAATGTCCGGATGGTGCGGAAATTCCAGAGTGTCGATACCACCAACGATGTTCCCAGCCATTGGCTCATGTCACGGATGAACCGGACAACACTGATTGAATTGATGCCAAACTGAGTGAACGGTTGATCAATGTCCAACGTGTCCGGGGCCACCCCCAATTGCTGGCTCAGCCACTGCAGCGCCCAATGCTCGATATCTGCCGCTGATTTCAGGCCAGGCGATGTGGCGGGCAGATCGGGGTGGTGGGGTCGGCTGAACTGGGCCAGGAGGGTATTCACGCCATGGCTCAGGCTGATTCGTTGGGCCACGGCCTGCACGTTGGGCGCCCGCAGCATGCTGAAGTGATGGCCCTGCACGTCGCCAGTCTGTACCGATGCCACCAGTGTGCGCCAGCCCAGATCGTCATCGAATGCTTCCGACTCGCCGATGACAGTCGCCGCGCGCAGGATCGTCAGCGCACCGCCAAATGGTTGTGGTTGGTAGCGCCGGAAAATGGCCACGTGCTGTCGCAGCAAGGTCAACCGTGACAGCAGATCGGTTTCGCTGGGCAGCAAGCTGGTATCGCCAGCCTGCCGTGCCTTATCCATGACATAGCGCAGCCCAGGTTCCAGTTCCGCTTGCAACAACCAGTTGCGATCCAGTGTGTCATAAGGGATACCCATATCGAGCGCCATGGTCAATAGCAGGGACCGCGTATTGCGATCCACCCAGCCAGTGCTGGGCAGGTGTGTGTCGATCAGGGTCAATTGTGCCGTATCGCCTTGCTTGGCCAGTTGCTGTGCCATTTCAAATGCGATAGCGCCCCCCATGGACCAGCCAGCTAGATGCAGTGGCCCGGTCGGCTGAATATGGCGGGCGCAGGCAAGATAGCGGTCTGCCATGGCTTCCAGTGACGGAAAGGTGGTGCTTTCGTCATTCAGGAATGGGGATTGCAAACCATAAACAGGGATATCCTGCCCCAAGTTCATGACCAGTTCGCGATAGCACAGTACCGACCCACCGATCGGGTGAACCAGAAACAAAGGTGGGCTAGTTGCCACGCCTTGATTCAGGGGGACTACGATGGCATCGAACAGATCGGGCTTACTGCGTAATTCTGAGGCTAACTGCCGACTGAGTTCTGCGTCTTGTGGCAGGACTTGACCATCAAAGGGGAGAAATTGGCGGTCAAAGGTGTAGGTCGGCAATGAGCAACGGTGACGATCGTAATCCGTTTCCAGGCTGTGCCAGTTGATACGCGTTCCATTGACGTACAAGCACGCCACGATGTGATGTAACGCCAGCCAGCAGTCATCTGTCTGGGGGTGTTGCTCAGCATTGGTGGATATCAGGCACGGTAGTCCTTGGTGATAGCCAAGGCGCCAGCAGCTCGCCAATGGATTGTCGGATGGGGGGGAGGTGGTAGTCGCAGGCCATGGCTGCCCGTTGGGCAGATGGATCGGCCAGCGGCCGGCTGCTGCCGTGGTACCTTGCCATGTTTCGGCATCGGATAGCATCAAATCAGTCAGTTGCGGCAACGTCACGTGGCCCGAGACGGCCGCTGCGGCCCACAAGCCCAGGCCGGTACCAGTGAGTGCATATGGCGTCCATCCCCAGGTTTGATAGAGCCGGGCCAGCGCGATTTGGCCAGCTACAATCTGGAAGGGCGAGGCAGTGGTTTGCGCGCTCGGTATGGTGTTCGGTATTTGCCACGCTGACAGGCATTCTACGAATGCCTGTTTGAAGGGGGGGGAGGTGCGATACAAGGCTTGTAGGTGCTCCACCCCTAAACCTGTGGAATCAAACTGCCAGACGATCTTGGGCCGTTGACGGCTTATCCGTCCAGTATGGAGCCCCTCAGCTTGGCCATGAACCGCAAAGCTGGCGAGTTGCCCTGCCAAAGTTGAATGATCATCACAGGGAATGGCCAGTCGATAATCAAATGGCTCTCTGCTGACTGCTGCACTAAAGCATAGGTCACCTAGTGTAGGTGGGGTATGGTCACTGGCCAGCCAAGCTGCATAACGTTGTGCCAGTTTACGCAAAGCAGGTTCGCTTTTGGCGTGCAGTACCAACAGGTGACTGGTTCGATCTACTGCAATGGCGGTGGCTGTTGCCACGGTTGGTGCTTCTTCCAGTATCAGATGACCATTTGCTCCGCCAAAGCCAAATGCGCTGATGCCAGCTCGTCTTGGGCCGTTGGTATGCCAGGGTTGCAATGTAGTAACAGCTGAGAACAAGTTGGGATTGTTGGTCAAACCAACTTGGGGTTGTTGTAAGTGCAAAGTTGGCGGTAGTTGCTGGTGTTGCATGGCCAACACGGTTTTGATCAATCCGGCAACACCTGATGCTGCTTCAAGGTGCCCGATATTGGTCTTGACCGTTCCGATCCAGCATGGTGTGTCAGGGGCTCGGCCTTCGCTCAATACCTGTTGCAAGGCGCGTAGCTCAATCTGGTCGCCTTGCACACTTCCGGTGCCATGGGCTTCGAGATAACTGATCTCATTGGCGGCAATGCCTGCAACGGCCAGTGCACGGCGAACCACAGCCTGCTGCGCCCGGCCGCTGGGGGAGGTGATGCCATTACTCAAGCCGTTGTGATTGATGGCCGAACCCCGAATGACCGCTGCAATGCTGTCACCGGCCGCAATCGCATCATTCAGTCGCTTCAGAACAACGATGCCACAGCCTTCACCTCTCCCGAAGCCGTCCCCACTGGTATCGAATGCTTTACAGCGGCCGTCATCCGACAACATGTTGGCAATCGAGGCGGAGATGGTTTCACCGGGTAGCAGGTTGGCGTTGACACCGCCGGTCAAGGCCAATTCACACTCACCCGTGCGCAGTGCCTGACAAGCCAGATGGATGGCTGCCAATGAGGATGAACAGGCGGTATCGACGGCCAGGCTTGGGCCATGCAAATCCAGCAAATACGATAGGCGGTGGGCGACAAAGCCGTGATAGTAGTTGGAGCCTTCAAAGCCATCCATACTGGCCACGTCGGCATGCAACTTGCGGCCATGGTCACTGTGGCTGACCCCCATGTAGACCCCCACCATCTGCCCGGCCAGTGTCGATGGAACGATGCCCGCATGTTCCAGCGCCTCCCAGGCCACTTCCAGCGTCATCCGCTGCTGTGGGTCCATCCGACGGGCTTCTCGCGGGTACATGCCGAAAAACTCGGCATCAAACTCATGCAGGTCGGCGATAAAGCCGCCGCGCTGGGTATTGATGCGGCCCGCAGCAACCCGGTCGGCATCGTATAACGCTGCTGCATGCCAGCGGTCGGTTGGCACGGTCATGGTTGCATCGCGTCCTTGGCTGAGCAATGGCCAGAATTCGGCCAAGTGATGGACGCCAGGGAGCCGACAGCCCATGCCGATAATGGCGATGGGCTCAAGTGTTGCGGTGTTCAACATGGGTACGACCTTGTCTTTAACGTGATGGCGGATGTGCTGTCAGCTCGTCCGGTATCCGTGGTTTGATGCGTTTGGCCTCAATCTGCGCGGCAGTGGGGCGGCGGACATTCCATACCAGCCCTACTTTGGCAAAAGCGGCAATCACCCAGGCAGTCATGTCGATCTCCCACCATTTCAGGCCCAGATAGGCTGATTGTGGAAATGCGTGATGGTTGTTCTGCCAGCCAGAGCCAAACGTGGCCAGGGCAACCCAAATATTGTTGGCGCTCTGATCCTTGGTATCGAACGGACTGGGGCCAAAACGATGGCTGAATGATGCCAAGCCCCAAGTGGCTTGATGAACCAGGAACATCCGCACAAATCCACCCCACAGCAATCCTTCCCATGCACCCATCCAGGTACCTTTGAGTAACCCGCCAATTGCTGCAGGGATCAACAGGCCAGCAACCACCAGTGGCAGATACAGGTCGTTGACTTTGCGCAACAACGGGTTCTGATTGATATCGCGGGCAAACAGCGTGCAGTTGACGGTATGTGCGCTCAGAATATGGCCATAGTGGGCATGCCACATCCCGCGCCAGAAGCCCAACTGCTCCGGCCCGTGACGGCCCATGCGCACATGGGGTGAGTGGGGGTCGCCGGGCGTATCGCTATGGATGTGATGGCGCCGGTGGTTGGCCACCCAAAACAGCACACGCCCGGTGCCTGCCATGGAGGCGGTGACGGCAAAGAAAAGCTGCATCGCCTTGCTGGTTTCAAACGTCCGATGTGCCAGATTACGGTGAAAGCCGAACTCCAGGCCCAGGTTGGTCAGCACGAACATCACCACCAACAGGGTGATGTCGATGCTGTCCATGCCAACCTGCCAAGCGTGGATCAGGGCCGCTGCCGTGCCCAGCAACGGAATCCAGATGGTGCCGGCAGCGATCAGCTTGTGCATCAGCCCCAGCGACATATTGCTGATGGTGATCGGTGGTGCGGTAGTCGTTGCAGCATCGGCCGGTTTGTCAGTTGCCGACATTGCCGTGGTGGGCGTCGATACGTCGCCTGTCATGACCTGTCTCCCGTATTCGGATGGTTGCTTGCCGTGGTCGATTGCGCCTGCTTGGCGGCAATCTGCTGCGGTGTGGCGCGTTTGACGTTACTGGCCAAACCAACACACTCAAAGGCGCGAATGAACATATGGCCGATATCGGGTTGCCACCATTTGAAACCGATCAGTGCCGAGGTAGGGAAGGCATGATGGTTGTTCTGATAGGCCGAGCCGAATGTCGGCAGCCCGAACCACATGTTGTTGGCGCTGCAATCGCCGTTGTCAAACGGTTTGCCGCCATACATGTGGCTGAACGAGCCATTGGCGAAATAAACGTGATGAACCAGAAAAATGCGGACCAATCCACCCCATAACAGACCTGTCAATGCGCCATACAGACTCATGTCGGCCAGGCCACCGATGACAGTGGGAATCAACAGCCCCAATGCGACACAGTGCCAGTAACGGCGGTTGATGGCACCGATCACCGGGTCTTTCAGCATGTCCTTGGCAAACACGGTGACGTTGGTCGCATGGTCGGTGTACATATTGCCCAGTTGGGCGTGCCATAGGCCTTGCAGCCAGCCCAGCTTCTGTGGCCCGCTGCTGCTGAGCCGATAGTAGGGGGAGTGCGGGTCTTCCGGCGTGTCGCTGTGGATGTGATGCCGACGATGGGTCGCCACCCAATACAGCACTCCACCTTGCATGGCCATGCTGCCGCAGATCGCCAGCGCGGCTCGTACCCAGCGTGGGCTGTCAAACGCATTGTGGGAGAGCTGGCGGTGGAAACTCACCTCCAACCCCATCATGGTCAACGTGTACATGCCGATCAGCAGCGCCATATCCAGCCCACGAAGCCCAAATTGGACAGCCAATGCAACCGCCAGCGCAGTCCCCAATGTCGGTATCCAGATCGTGAGCAGCGCCAGGCGACGTTTCGACCGCATGATTCGGGCGTCAGCCACGATGACTGGCGACCGGAACGGTTTGGTCGATACGGCCGGCGAAACGTGAAGCACATCAGTCATCGTTGCCTCCTCGTTCCTCGGTTATGCCGTCTCGGACATGGCCTGTGCCAGATGGCGGGTCATGGCGTCAACCGTTGGGTAGTCGTAGACCAGCCCTGGTTCGATATCGCGGCCCAGCCATTCACCCAAATCCCCGGTGAATCCAACTGCAGCGGTCGAATCGATGCCGTAGCGTTCCAGCGGGACTTTCAAGCCGATGTCGTCAGCCGGGATGTCGAACAAACGTGACAGGTAAGTGAGGATCCATGTCTGAATTTCTTCTTCAGTACGAATTACCATGGTGAGAACTCCTTTAGTTGTTATGAACATACTGTTGGTCTGGACCAACGTATTTAGGATTATGTGGCTCGCTTTGATGCCAGGGCGGCCGGTGACGGAATATTGAGATCCCAAGCCAGCCCAACGCTGCGCAACGCCAAAATGAACAGATAACCGATGTCGAGTTGCCACCATGCCAAACCAAACCGTGCTGAAGATGGGAACGCGTGATGACAGTTGTGCCAAGCTTCACCTGCGGTTGGGAGGGCCAGCCATACGCTGTTAGTGCTGTACTCGCGTGTGGCAAATGGTCGTTTGCCATAACGATGAGTGATGGAATTGATCGCCCAGGTGGCGTGATGCACTGTGAAGATGCGCACAAAGCCACCCCACAGTCCACCTTCCAATACGCCAGTCCAAGTGCCGCTCAATACGCCACCTACCGTTGCCGGCAGCAATACGCCCAATGTCACCCAAAGCGGATAGAGGCGGTTCATCCGGGTGACCAGAGGGTCACGTAGCAGGTCGCGTGCATAGCGATTGGGGTTGGTGACATCGGTTGTGAACATCCAACCCACGTGGGCATGCCACATGCCACGTAACCAGCTGTTGGGTTGCCCTTCGAACGCATGAGGGGAGTGGGTATCGCCGGGACGGTCGCTGTATTCGTGATGCCGCCGATGGTTGGCCACCCAGTGGATCACTGGCCCTTGGGCGGTGATGGAGCCCATGAAAATCAATAACGCGCGGACCGGTCGGGTGGTGCTGAACGCACGATGGGAAAACTGGCGGTGATAACCGACGGTAATACCCAGCATACCGACAAAATGTAGCCCTACCCACAGCCACAGTGAAAGGGGGCTGACTCCCCATTTCACTGCAGCGACAATCGCCAGGACGGTAACCACGGTGGGGATGCCGATAGTTAGCCATGCAGCGCGGCGTTGCATGTTCAATAGAAACGGGCTCGACAAGGTTGGCCGCATATCAGGCGCCAAGTCGGTGGGTTCGGGCAAAACGGGGTCCAGTGTGGATGACATCTCTGAGATCGCCTCCAGGCGGGTTAAACGGTCAGTTCCGGTTCACGGTGCAATGCATCGGTGGCCAGCCGCAATTCACCTGCCAAGTAATGGGTACGACAGGTCTGACGGCGGATCTTGTTGCTGGTGGTCTTGGGAATGGTGGAGGGGGCGATCAGCACCACATCGTGGACTTTCAGGCCGTGCTCTGCCGCTACGATCTGTTTGATCAGCTGCGCGCATTCATCGCTGTCCAACTGGCGTAATGCGCTACGCTCGATTTCTTGCACGATCACCAATTGCGGATCGCTATCCGAGTCAACGGTAAAGGCAGCTGTGCCGCCGTCACGAAATGCCACATGACTGGTAGCGACGGTGGCTTCGATATCTTGTGGATAATGGTTACGACCCGCCACGATGATGATGTCTTTCAATCGCCCAGTAACGAACAATGCGCCATTCCACATAAAACCCAAATCCCCTGTACGTAAAAAAGGGCCTTCGTCTAATCCGTCAATCCTTGCGGCAAACGCCTCCAGTGTGGCGGATTCGTTGTTCCAGTAACCATGGGCGACACTGTCACCCGATACCCAGATTTCACCGATCTGTCCTTCGGAGCAGGCTTTTGTAGTATTCGGATCAACAATATGCAATTGTTGGCCCTGCCAGGAATGGCCGCATCCAACCAAGTCACGGGTACTGCTGTCATGCGTGGCCGCCACGGGTTGCACACGATTGGCGGCCAGAGCCAAGGCATCGACTGTCATGACAGTGGGCTGCTGCCCAGCCGGTTGACCAGCGATGAACAGTGTGGCTTCTGCCATGCCATAACAGGGGTAAAAGGCGTGTGCTTGAAAGCCAAAAGGGCGGAAGCGCTCGCTGAACCGGGTCAGCGTCGCGGCCCGAACCGGTTCTGCCCCGTTGTAGGCGACTTGCCATGAACTTAGATCCAGGCCTTCGCACTGTTCAGGCGTGATGCGTTGAGCACACAGGTCGTAAGCAAAGTTGGGTGCCCCACTGGTTGTGGCACGGTAATGTGAAATCGCGCGTAGCCAACGGATGGGCTTCTGGGTAAAGGCAACTGGTGACATCAGTACACAGTGAATGCCCAGAAAGATCGGCTGCAGTACGTTTCCGATCAATCCCATGTCGTGATAAAGCGGTAACCAGCCAACGAATACCGTGTTGGCATCATGGCCAAATGCTCGTTGCACCATTGCTTCGTTGTGCAAAATGTTTCGATGGCTGATGACTACCCCTTTGGGGGCACCGGTAGAGCCCGAGGTGTATTGCAGAAAAGCAATGTCATCCCCATCAAGTTGCGGGGCATTCCATTGGTCAGCCCAATGGGCAGCTTGATCGTGGTGATCGTCGCTGATCAGGAGCGGTAATGCCTGTAAGGCAGGATACGACCGGCAATGTGCCGTTAGCTCGTTTGCCAGCGAGGTGCAGGTCAGCAATGCCGAGGCACGCGCATCCAGTGCAATGGTCGCCAATCGACTGCCATGTTGATTTCGTTTGGGGGGCGTGACCGGCACGGCAATTGCTCCGGCGTACAAACATCCCAGAAAACCCGTGATGAATTCAATGCCAGGTGGGTAGGATAGCAACACACGCGTCCCCGCCAGACCACGCAACTGCAACTGTGCGGCAATGGCACGGGCATAGCGATCCAGTATATTGAATGTCCATTGTGCTTCTTCCTGTTCCCCATTTTTCAGGAATGTGAAAGCCAACCGGTCTGGATGCTGTTGTGCGTGATACCGAAGGACACTGCCAATGTCGGTCAATGTTGCCTTTGGCGAGGTATTGGCATGATTTGTAGCAAGGGTTGACATCTTAACCACCGTGAATCCGAAATCGTGTTTTATCGGGATGGAAAGACTTTATCGGTGGCGACTTTATGGCACCATACTCCGACTGGAGTACGGTTTTATTTTACAGTGGTCAAGTTTGTGATTTAATAGAGCTTGAATGCCAAAGCAACGTGCATAATCGTGTCTGTCAATATGATTTATATATATGTTCGGAAGTTCGTAAATATAAAAATATTACCGCCATTCACATCAAGATCATTGATGCTTGATAAGCTGTGAAGAATAAACCACCCGCCTGTTGAATAGGCATTTAACGCCATCCAGCACTGGTTCAGTGTGAAAAGCAGATTTGCTTGGATTCGGCCGTCCTTCCCTGTTTTGAATAGAAGTGACGTATAAGCGGTGCAACGTGCCGTCTGCGCGAACTGTTCGCGCCTTGTTCCCGTTTGCCATGGGGCGTACGGCAATCCGACCGATCAATCATCAGGAAGAGTGCCACATCATGGGTTCCGCATTACTGAGTACGCAAGACAAAGTACACTTTACCGATACTGTTCAAAGTTTGGCGGCTGTGACGAACACAGGCGACTACCGTACCTTGCTGGCAAACGAGATCAGGCAGTTGATCCCGTTTGAATTGATGGTGTGCGGTGTGGGTGAGATCAGGCAGGGGGGGGTGTATGTCCAGCATCTGGTGAACTTGGCAGTACCGGATGCCTATCTCGGCAGGATCATCAATCGGCAGGGCAAGGTCGAGACGCCGATCATCAGACGCTGGCTGCATACCTGTCAACCGCAATATTATGAAAAGGACCATGTTAAAGGCCCACCCGTCGATGAAGGGTGGCGCGCCTTATTCGATAGTTATCACCTGGACAGTTTGTTTGCATTTGGTCAGAAGAATGACAACGGCAATTTATGTAGTTATATCTGCCTTTATAATGTGATGAGTGATGATTTGCAGAAGAATATCCTGCTCTCCAATTTGCTGATGCCAAGCATACATTCCTGTATGCAGAAGATTTACGTTCGGCAGCAACAAAATGCACAGCGTAATTCAATTCAATTGGCCAGATTGACACGTCGCGAACAGGATATTGCGCATTGGGTGTCATTGGGTAAGACCAATTGGGAAATTGCAATCATCCTTGGCATTAGTGCATTGACCGTCAAGACGCACGTACAAAATATTCTTGGCAAGTTGCAACTGAGCAGCCGTACCGAGCTGATCATCAATGCGGCTGTCCAGAATACGCAACTGTTGTCTGCATAGAGGGCAAGGCGCGTCAATACTCGTCGATAGGGTTCGCTTTGTGGCAAACTCGGCCGAAATCATGACTGAGGAGCATTCCATGTTGCGACTGATCCCCCTATCACTCGTTGTCCTCCCTGCACTGGCATTGGCCAAGCCGTTGACGGTTTGTACTGAAGCCAGTCCAGAAGGGTTTGATGTTGTGCAATACAACTCGTTGGTGACGACAGCAGCATCAGCCGATCCGTTAATGAATCGGCTGGTGGAGTTTGATGCCGTAACAGGTCGTGTTGTGGCGGGTCTGGCAGAAAAATGGGCAGTCAGTGACGATGGTCTGGCTTATACCTTTACCATACGCCCGAGAGTGCCATTTCATTCGACGGAATACTTCAAACCCAGCCGTTTCCTGACTACGGATGATGTGGTATTCAGTTTTGAGCGGATGTTGAACCCGAACCACCCATGGTTCAAGACGGCGCCTAATGGATATCCACACGCCCGGTCAATGCAGTTTGACAAGTTGATCAAAGTGGTCAAAAAGCTGGACGATCGCACTGTACGGTTTGAACTGAATTATCCCGAAGCAACTTTTCTGGCATCCCTAACCATGGGGTTCGCTTCGATCTATTCCGCCGAATATGCTGAGCATTTGTTGAAGGCGGGTGTGCCAGACCAGTTGAATCAGAAGCCGATCGGCACCGGACCGTTTGTCTTTAAAAGCTATCTGAAAGACAGTGTGGTGCGCTATGACTCCAATCCACAGTATTTTGGAGCCAAACCCAAGGTTGACAAGCTGATTTATGCTATCACTCCGGATTCTGCCGTTCGGCTACAGAAGCTGAAGGCGAACGAGTGTCAGGTAGTGATTTCGCCCAAGCCGCAGGATGTCGAGGCCGCGCGGCTGGTGGGTGGTTTGCAGGCGTTGGAATCACCCGCGTTCATGACGGCCTTTGTGGCGTTGAACACACAACATCCACCACTGGATAACCTATTGGTCAGGCAAGCCATCAATCTGGCGTTTGATCGTAACAGTTATCTGACGACCGTGTTTGGCCATAGCGGCCAAGCAGCTAGCGGGCCATTGCCGCCAACTACATGGGGCATGGATAAAACCTTGGTCCCCTATCCACACGACGTCATCAGGGCAAGGAAGTTGTTGGCAGATGCCGGTTTGGCCAATGGATTCAGTACTACAGTCTGGGTACGGCCTTCCGGCAGCGTGTTGAACCCCAACCCGAAAGCCGGTGCCGAGTTGCTGCAGGCGGATTTGGCTAAAGTGGGTATCAAGGCTGAGGTGAAGGTAGTGGAGTGGGGAGAGTTGATCAAGCGTGGCAAGGCTGGTGAGCATGACCTGCTGTTCATGGGCTGGGCGGGTGATAATGGCGACCCAGACAACTTCTACACCCCGCAATTCAGCTGTGCTGCGGTGCAGTCTGGCACCAATTTCGCACGCTTTTGCGATGAAAAATTGGATAAGTTGGTGACGGATGCCAAGCGTATTACCGATACCAAGCAACGTATCAAGTTATATCAGGCTGCTCAGCACATGGTACATGATCAAGCACTTTGGGTTCCATTGGCGCACCCAGTGGCCAGTGTACTGGTGCGTTCCAATGTCAGCGGCTATCGAGTCAACCCGTTTGGCAGGCATGATTTTTCCAGTGTGATCCTCAAATAGGTCGGGCCTGATGGGTGAGGCCTAAGCCGACAGTCGAGTGTGTTTGCCTGTTAAAGTGGTGGCGCAACTCGCTTATTGTTCAGGTTGCCACGCCAGTCGCACGCCAGCCGGTGGCCAGCGCACGGGCCGCATCCAGTACGGCGTCCTTGGGAGCATTGGGGCGTTTACCGGTGCGGTAGGCAACCATGACCTCCCAATGCCAGGACGGCAGGTCAGTAACCGTCAATCGCTTCAGGCGGCCAGCCAGCAGGTCGCGTACCACGGCAGCGGCAGGCATGAAGGTGACAAACCCATAGGCAATGGCCAGTTCACGTGCAGTGGCCGCAGGCTGATTGGCGTGAATCGGCTCCGGGTGCCCACGCCGGGCGCGAATCAGCTGAATCAGTTCCTGACAGCCTTCGCCCCAATATTGTGGTGAGATGCGATGGCAGGCAACGTCGGTCAATGTCAAAGGTTCACTTTGCTGTGCCAGTGGATGATCCGCTGATACCACGGCCACGATCGGTGATTTCCCGAGCGGTTCCATCTGTATGCCAGCCATGGTCGGACATTTCAGTACAAACCCAACTTGAATGCGGCCCACCAGTAGATTTTCCATGATGTCTGGCGAGTGATCCGTATGGCAGCGGATCTCCAATGGGGCATCTGCCAGCATTTCGATCAGCGGACCAAAAATCACTGATGCCATTGAGGGCATGCAGGCCACTGCTACCCTTGGTAGCGTGGGTGTACCTTGTAATGATTGTCGGCCGTTGTCCAACTCTGCCAGGGCTCGCCGCACCGAGTCGACATAGCGGGTGCACGCTTCGGTCGGCACGGCACCACGTCGATGGCGTGTAAACAAGGCTGCGCCCAGATCTGACTCCAGCAATGCAATCCGTTGGCTAACCTGAGGCTGTGACCAGCCATGTCGGGCAGCTGCTTGGCTGAAACTGCCGGTGTCGACAACATCCAATAACAGTTGTAAATCGGCAAGTGAAATAGTCATAACATTTGCTGATACGAAATATAGCTAGAAATAGGCTTCCACAATAGCAGCTTAGTACCCAGAATGTATTCCCATTCTAGGTTCTGTTGACATGGTTTCATGGCTCGCGCCGAACCGAGTTTTGGGACAATCCGTTGTTGCCACAAGCTGATATAGCCTGCTATACGGCGTTCGTGACGCCTAGGCTTGCCCCAAAATTCGGTTCGGCCCATGGGGTTGGTCTGCTTTTGGGCTTCCCCCGTTGTCGCAAACCGCTTGTATAGATCACTATGCGGCGCGCTTTGCTCCTAGGTCCAAGCCCAAAATCAGTCCAACGCGTGCCGTGAAATCATGTCAACAGAACCCAGGAGAGGGCTATGGTACCGGCGTCACGCGTGCGTCGTTTGGGTAAGTGGTTTGTGTTGCTGGACAATGTGCTGGTCGTATTTGGCTTCTATGTCGTATTTCCGCTGATCAGTATTCATTTTGTCGACCATCTGGGTTGGGCGGCCGGGTTGGTCGGCTTGTCACTGGCACTTCGGCAGTTTGTGCAACAAGGCCTGGGGATTTTTGCCGGTTCATTGGCTGATCGCTATGGCGCCAAGCCGCTGATCGTCAGCGGTATGTTGCTGCGGGCGGCTGGATTCGTCTGTATGGCATTGGCGACCTCCTTCTGGTGGTTGCTGCTGTCGTGTGTGTTGTCCGGCATTGGTGGTGCGTTATTTGATCCGCCGCGTAATGCGTTGATCGTCAAATTCACCCGGCCTTATGAGCGTGGTCGTTTCTTCTCTATCATCATGATGGTGGATAGCGCAGGTGCGGTGGCAGGTGCGCTACTAGGCAGCTGGCTGTTGCATTTTGATTTCCGCTGGGTGGGCTGGATAGGTGCGGCGATTTTTCTGGTGGCTGCGTTGTGCAATGGCTTGTTGGTGCCCAACTATCGTGTGGCGACACGTCGTGGCTCGTTGCTGCAGGGGATCACGACTGTATTGCGGGATCGGCCTTACCGTAACTTTGTGCTGACGCTAAGCGGCTATTACTTATTGGGTGCGCAGATCATGCTGCTGTTGCCGATTGCCATCAAGCACATGGCAGGTACACCACAAGCGGTAGGATGGATGTATACGTTGGATACCATTTTGTCGTTGGTCCTGCTGTACCCGCTGGCGCGCTATGCAGAACATCGATTCACACTACAGACCCGCGTGATGGCAGGGCTGGCCCTGATGACGGTCAGTTTGGGGGCACTGGCGTTTGCCAGCAATGTGGTCGCCATGTTTGTGCTGATGGGGGGATTTTACATTGGGGTGATCGCTGCCGAGCCGGCACGTGAGACGTTGGTGGCCGAATTGGCAGATCCAGCCATGCGTGGCACCTATCTTGGGTTCAGTCGTATTGGCTTGGCGCTGGGCGGAGCCTTGGGCCACCTGAGTGGTGGCTGGCTGTATGACACTGCTACGAACCTGCGAATGCCAGCATTGCCGTGGGTGGTGCTATTTGTCGTTGGGATGGTGACGTTGTATGCGCTGCGAATGCAGTTCTCGGCAGCCAAATCAATTCCAATGACCGTCTACCAGGGATAAATTCTCCCTGGTTTCACAGGATTGATTATCTGGATATGGATGTGACGTCAGGTCAAATGGGGCTCAACGGGTAACCTGCCACGCCGATGATCGGTAATCCAGCAGTTTGACGGTGCCAGTAATTGCTGCAATGTGATCAATGCCTGGCGTGGTTGGGCGGCCCCGCACATGAAAACGTCAATGGCGGCAAAGTTATCTTCGGGCCAGGTATGAATGCTGATGTGGGATTCTTGTAGCAACAGTACACCCGTCACTCCTTGGCCTTCGCCAAAGTGATGGAAATGGCCGTGGATGGGTGTTGCCCCGGCCGCAACTGCAGCTTGTCGCAGCGCGGTTTCGATCAACACAGGGTCAGCCAGCTTGCTGGCAGGCACACCATGAAAATCGGCCAGCAGGTGCTGGCCGTGCGGGCAGGTCACTTCTGACAGGTTCATTTATGGCTACCGCTGCTACCTGACCACCCCGAACCACTGGAACCCCAGCTACGTGAACTGCTTGTGCTTTTGCTGTCGGACATCGAAATATTCACCATGGTAGTGATCAGCATCACAAACAGGCCATAAATGATGTAGACAAAACGATTCATGGTGGTCCCAGTTTCGCAGGTGGTACATGCGTCTATTGTATATCACCGCAAGGCAGCCTGCTTGCCAAGCATGGCCACACGGCGCTTTGCTGGCGGCACATGGTTATCTTCCGTCTGATCTATTGCTGCCCGTTCGAGTCGGTCAGGCTGTGAATTCCAACTCTTGTCCAACGGGCGCTTTGGCCCATTGCTGAGGTTGGGGAGACCAGTCGCTACCGTCTTCTCGGGCCATGATCAAGGCGACGAAGCGACCCAGATCGATACCTAGAATGTCTTCTGCAGCAGCTTTGCCTGCATCATTTCGATGTGCCGCAGTCACGAAACGTTTGAAACCATGCCAGTCCCGGGCCAATTGTTCCACAACCGTCTGTGCCAGGTCATACGCCAGTTGGCTGATGTCTCCACTTTGCATGAAGGCATCACCTGACCAGAATTGTTGGATACTATGCTCATTCCATACTTGGCGGTGCTTGTCGCGAATGTGGTGATTGGGTGCCGGTGGGCCAGCCAGCCGACGTTCGCTGCTGACTGCAATTCCTTCGTTCAGCCAGGTTGGCATGGGCAGATAAGACAGCATGCTATGTGTCATCTCGTGCACGATGATGGGTTCGATCACACTCAGGTCTGCCTGGGTGGTGACGAAATGACCACAGCCGCGGTGAATGTACATGCCACTACTGAGCGAAAACTCGCCTTTCTCAGGGTAATAGCCGCAGACGTACTGATAGTATTGATCTTGGCTATCGAATACAACCATCAACTCCTTGCCGAGTGAATCCGGTTTGGCAATGCCCTCCAGAAGCGTGCCTAAGCGCCGCTGGGTTTGTTCCATGTAGGCCAGGGTGGCGTGGGCCACATTGGGCGTTAGTGACGACAGCAACATGGCACGATTGCTTTCCACCAGATGAAACCCCGCCCCCAATGCCTGCTTCATGTGCAGCAGCCACCCTTGTTCACAGGCTGCCCAGGCGGCATCTCGTGTCCGTTCACCTGGCAGGCTGTCGACCCAAGTCGAGATGGCGCGCCAGTCGGCGATGGGAAAGCCTTGTCTGATCGACAGGTGCTGTGCCAGGGTAAACTGGCCAACGCCAGGTACATTGATGTGTACAGGTGCCGGTCGGTTGTCCTGTACGGCGGGCTTGGGGCGTGACGGCGATTGCAGGCGACCAGTCAAGGATTTGATAAAGCGAATCATGCTACGGTGTCCGATAAAACTAAGTCATTCGTTGCCCGCCATAGGCGGGTACAACACGTTGGGACATCGCTTTACCATCTGGTCTAGTGCATGTCGTGTAGGCGGATATGTCTGCGTTGATCGATCTCGCCTGCCACATCATGCCGGCTTACGACTTCCTCGGCATGATGTCCCTATTTCTCCAGTAGGTTGGGTGTGCTGAGTGGCGATGCTACCCACCCTTGTTTTGATCTGACCCAACATGCATTCTGTAGAATGAATGCATGTCGATGAGTTTACCATGGGCTAACGGAAAAAATGGTAAATGGGTTTATGTTTGGTAAATTAAATTGACATCGTCATTATTGTTGACGTCGAAAACCATGTTGCCATGAAGTCTTCAGGCAATACGTGGGAAAAGTAGATGGTTTGCAATGGGGTATTTCAAGACGAATGCATACTAGTGTGGTGGGCACTCAGCTGTCATCACCTTTGTTGAAGGTTGGCCACCATAGCGCGAGCAACGCGACACCTAGCAGAATGATCCCGGCAAAGCCACTACCAAACAGGATCGGCACATTGAAAATCAGCAACATCCAGGTAAATGCTTTGGCTGTGCTGTGCAGTGGTGAAATTTCTTCGTCCACCGTGTCGCGTTTACTGGTGGTACGCGGTACTTTGCCAGGCTTACCGAGCCAGGTGGCAATCTGATCAGTGCTGACGGATTCCGATCTGGACCAACTCAGTTCGTTGCTATTGCGTTCTTGTGTGAGTTTGATGTTGCCTTGCCGGTAGTCGGTGATCCACGTTTTGTCGCCAACTGATACTCGCCAGTTGAAAGAACCAGCAGCATAGATGACCTCGCTGCCATACTCGACATACTTGGTGTAACTGGTGCCATCAAACCGGGCCGAACTGTTGGAGAATTGATCCGGCCAAGTGTTGAGAACCTCCACCTTATCCCAACCTTCATCGGTTTCCACCAACCACATGAATCCCTTCATGGGGTGATACAGCAGGTATTCCGTCCATTCGCCTGGATCGCCGATCTCTCGGCAGCGCATGAAACCGATACTGTTCCAACGAACTTTATCGATTGTCAGTACAGTGCCCAGTGCGATGGTCGGCGTGATTTTTTCCAGCTCATCGTGCTTTTGCAGCACAGTTGCCTTATCCCCTGTGCAATCCACCTCTGCATGACAGGCTGGGCAGGCCACCTGCATGGCGGCACCGGAACGATATTTGATGGGGCTGCCACAGCCTGGGCATTCCAGGGTCTGCACCTTGCCGCGCATCTTGCCAGCGCTTTGGGTGATTTGCTCATCAGTACGTAACAATTGGCACTGCAGGCTTTGCAAGGTGACTGCATCACCCATATAAGCTGCTGGGTCGTGGCCATCCGAGAAGTCCAGCGTCACAAAACGTTCTTTGCTTCGGAAATCTGCTACATGTGCCTGCCAACCCTCGCCAACCTGAAATGGAAGCTCGCCCTGTCCACCGACACATTGCGCAGTTCGGACATCAGCAGCGATAAAGGCGGTTTTGTCGAAATTGAGCGACATACCAGGCTTGATCTGCTCGAAAGCCGGCATTTTGGCTGGTGTCGGCAGCGGTACCGTCATTACGTATTGGCCGGACGAATCTGACAGCCAACCCGGTGTGCCGTCATCGAACAAGACATACCATTCGTTCCAGAAGCCAGCGTCATAACGCAATTGAATGCGCCCGACCACGCCGAAGGCCTTGCCTTGGTAAACACCGGAGGTGGTGATCTGGATAGGCGAGAAGTCTTCGATTACGGAGGACATCTTGCCAATGTCCTTGACCGAATCAGCATCGCGCATCAAGGTTGATTGGCAATACTCGCAAACGGCCATGACCGAGGCCGCAGAGCGAAACAGGACTTCAGCACCACACGCGGGGCAAGCGACTTTATACATACTTTGTTGTGTTCTGCAGGGTGGGCGACAACATGCCAGCCAAAGTTGATTTTCGTTGCGACATCAGGTGCCTGCTTGCAGCCATGTCTTCAATTGTGCATACACCTCGGGCCGGTTGAGCAGATCAAGGTGATTCATGCGATAACCAATCCAACAATGTTCCGCCGGAAAGTTCAGAGATCGCTCAGGATCGGAGTGTTGGCCTAATGCACTATCCAGTGGCACTAACCCATCCCCCGCAAGTTGGCTGCCCAACTTTGCCGTGGTATCGCCCACCGCTGCCGCCGCCGCGTAGCAGGCTACACCGGCCGGTAGCGGAACGGGTTGACGCTGATCACCGGCATGAGCAAAGCGATCATGAGATTGCCAGTCCTCATCCAGCAGACTACCGTGCCGCAGATCAGTGATGCCGGCGCTACGTAACTTGCCCAGTCTGGCGAAGGGGGCTGTGTAACGGTTGCTGTCCATCAACAGATGAAACCAGTTGCCGCTACGTTCCAGAGGGGCGCCATGGTGCGGCGTACCCAGGCAGATCAATTTGTCGAGCAGGCTGCGCCAATGGTGTCCTGACAGACTGGCGTAATGACATGCACTACGTGCTACCAAGCCTCCCATGCTGTGGCCGATCAGTGTCAGTGATGTGACCTTGACAGGCCAGATGGCCACCAGGTCTTCCAGCATTTGATCAAGCGACTGGCCGTTATGGGAGATATGTAACCCGCTGTTGTAATGCAGGTAGAGCGGTGTGTAACCCAACACTTTCGCCAGTTCTGCACCATGGTCGTGGCCCCGGCGCAACCATTGGCGATCGTTCATACATAGGCCATGAACCATGACCAACAGCCGTGATCCAGCATCTGGTACCGTGTCAGCCAATGCCTGTGGGGCCAAAGTCAGTTCTGTACCTTGATGTCGCACTGTCATCGGGATGGCCAGCGGATTACCACTTTCCGCCAAATAGTCGCCTAATACTCCATTGATGGCCGCCAGCAGTGCTGGCCGTCCTGGCCAGCGGCTCGTATCGACCAGCAGCGGGGCCAGCTTGAACAAAGCGGTGTCGAGGCTGCCACCAGTC
Organism: Chitinivorax sp. B; assembly: GCF_005503445.1. NCBI lineage: Bacteria > Pseudomonadati > Pseudomonadota > Betaproteobacteria > Chitinivorax > Chitinivorax sp. B. Next base: position 80,034 of record NZ_SCOH01000013.1, read on the forward strand.
AGGCGCGCCACGCTTCGTACTGAGCGGTAGGCCAACGAAGTGATGCCACCGATGGGTTTGTCGATTCCGAATACCCAACGCCCGCTGCTTCGAAGAATGGTCATGTGCAGCATTTCCGCGATGTCACTGATGGCGATGACAGCATCGACCGTCAGCTTGCTGACACCACGCCAATCGTCTGAACGATGTGCTGCGGCCATGATCTTTCCTTGGTTGTGTGGTGTGGGTTCCGGATCAGAAAGCCGGAGCAGTCGACCCCGGCGATCTTAATCAACCGATCAGCTTCTTCAGGATTTCGGCTTTGGCGCTATCAAAGTCGGCTTGAGAAATAAGCCCTTTATCAAGCAGCCCTTTCAGTTTTTCCAGGCGTGCTTCCGGTGCATCTTCCGCCGGGGTTGCAGGGGCCGCTGCTGCCGTAGGCTGTGCAACGGGTGCGGCTTGTGGTGCGGCCTGCATTTGCCCCATTGATTGCGCCATGACCTGGCCGATTTGTACACCTGCGCCCAAGCCCGCCCCGATTCCGGCCAAGCCGCCTTCGTTTTGGGCCGCCAACGGGATGGCATTGGCCGTCTGGTATTGGGTGTAGGTCTGCATATTGCCGATCATGCCCATCGAGATGCGGGTATCGATGGCTTTTTGCAGTTCTTCCGGCAACGAGATGTTTTCGACGGCGAAGTTATCCAGTTCCAGGCCATATTTGCTGAAAGCGGGAACGAGGGCTTCCTTCATCTTTTCAGCCATCAACAGTTGATTGCCAGCCATGTCGAGGAAAGGCACACCACCGCCACCCAGGGTGGACGTCATGGTGGCGACGACCAGATTACGTAACTGGGTTTCCAGATCGTCACGCGTGTAGATTTCGCGGGTACCGCTGACTTCGGTGTAAAACAGTTTCGGGTCGACCAGCTTGTATGAATACATGCCGAAAGCGCGCAGCCGAACCATGCCGAAATCCTGATCACGGATGGTGATGGGCTGTGGTGTTCCCCACTTACGGCCCAGCTGAATGCGGGTACTGAAGAAGTACAGGTCGCTCTTGAACGGGGATTCGAACAACTTGTCCCAGTTTTTCAGATAGGTCAGTACCGGCAAGGTCTGAGTAGTCAGCTTGTACTGGCCGGAGCCAAACACATCAGCAACTTTGCCTTCGTTCACGAACACCGCCATTTGCGAGTCACGGACCGTCAGGCTGGCGCCATTCTGAATTTCCATATCCTGCATCGGGAAACGATAGGCCAGTACACCGTCCTCTTCCTCTGTCCAATGCAGGATGTCTATAAACTGTTTCTTGATAAAAGAGCCGAGACCCATGATCGTTCCTTGATGAAAATAATTGACTGGTTACGGGTCGAGGCGGCCCGGTCAGCAATTGGTTGCTTAGCTTTTGTCCGTTAGTTGGCAAATCAATCCGTCAGCAAAGCGAAAAACGGATTGGCCTTGTAATGTCGGTGTGTCGCCTGTTTACATGCCATTGGGCAAATCAATTGCCAGTACGCCACGATAGTCGATCCCGACAGCCAGCAGGTCATGGTTATGTTGCCGATGTGTGGGTGTTTGCTGCCGTTGACTGAAGCGTGTCTTGCCGTGCTTGGCAAGTGATTCGAACTGGGCAAGACCTTTGGCTTGCGCGGTTACAGTCTCTCCGGTCACATTCTCGAATGCGATGTCTTGATGCAGGCCGGCAGCCATACCCTCTAGATCGAACTGGTTGTAAGCATCGATATAGCGTTTTACGAGTATCTTCTGGTCGCTTGGATTCACGGTGACCTCAAGACATACAACCTGCATTGATTACGCCAACGGAAACGGAAATCGCACCCATCAAGGTGCCCATGGCGATATTGTCTTCCTGCAATGCCTCATTCATGTGCGGCAGCATCCGGCTGGTCAGTATGTAGGCGACCAACTGAACGGCCATGCCACTGGCAGCCCAAATCAGGAAGGTCAGCCAGGTCGGGTTATGCATGATGCTGGAAGCCAGTGTCAGTGAAAAACCTGTCATGGCGCCGCCGAAGCTGAGTGCTGGGGCCAGGTTGCCATCCCGGATCAATGCCATCTCATCAAACGGGGTGACCTTGAAATAGATGGCCACAAAGAATGCCAGCATGGCAAATGCAGACAGGATATGAATCAGGTAGTTGTAGGCAAGTTCCATCGTCAGGCCTTGTCGGGGTTGGTATCGTCACGTGTTTAAGTTGTATTCTAGAGTGCTTCTACACATTCGCGAACGACATAATCCGTATCGCATACTTATTATGCTAGATCGAGTCCTGGTTCTCTCAGTATTTATCGTTGCATCGTGCGGGCTCGCATATGAATTGATCGCCGGCGCGCTGAGCAGTTATCTGTTGGGTGATTCAGTATTGCAGTTTTCATCGATCATTGGTTGTTATCTCTTTGCAATGGGTGTGGGCTCGCATCTATCGCAATATGTGAAAGATGAAGACACGCTGGCCCGCTTTATCGATATCGAATTGCTGGTTGGCCTGATTGGTGGTTTGTCGGCGGCGATCCTGTTCATGGTATTTACCTGGATGGCCACACCGTTCCGAACGGTGTTGTATGCCTTGGTGTTTGTCATTGGCATGCTGGTGGGGATGGAGATTCCATTGGTGATGCGAGTATTGAACGCCCGTAAGGCCGGCTTCAAGGAATTGGTCAGCCGCGTATTGACCTTTGATTACCTAGGCGCGTTGGCTGTGTCACTGCTGTTTCCATTGGTATTGGCACCCAAACTGGGTCTGACTCGTACTGGATTTCTGTTTGGCATGTTGAATGCTGGCGTGGCACTGTATACCGCTTATATCTTTCGTCGAGAGCTGAGTGCGTTTCGCATGCAGACTATACGAGCTGCGATGATATTGGGGTTACTGCTGCTGGGGTTTGCTGCATCCGATCAGCTGACACGCTGGTCTGAGAAGGGTCTGTTCGGGGATGATGTGATTCATGCCGAAACCACGCCGTATCAACGTCTGGTGGTAACCAAGTGGAAAGATGATCTGCGGCTGTATATCAATGGTAATCTGCAGTTTTCCTCACGTGATGAACATCGTTATCACGAGGCGTTGGTGCATCCGATTATGCAAACCCTGCCATGGGCTCGCCGGGTTCTGGTACTGGGTGGTGGGGATGGCCTGGCCGCAAGGGAAGTATTACGCTATCCACAAATCGAGCAGGTCACCCTGGTGGATCTGGACCCGGCCATGACTGGGTTGTTTGCCCGGTCCGGACCGTTGGTGGCGTTGAACCGGGGATCGTTGACCGACAAACGTGTGAGTGTGGTGAATGCGGATGCGGGCAGTTGGCTGGAAACCAATACCGAGCAATTCGATGCCATCATTGCCGATTTTCCTGATCCCTCCAATTTTGGTTTGGGCAAACTTTATTCTGTACCTGTCTATCGTTTGATGGCCCGGCATTTGTCGGAGAACGGCCTGATAGTGATCCAGTCTACTTCACCTTATTATGCGGCACGCTCTTTCTGGTGCATTGATGCGACATTGCGTGAGGCAGGCTTTCAAACCTGGCCGTATCATGCTTATGTCCCCAGCTTTGGTGAGTGGGGATTTATTGCGGCGGGTAAACAACCTGGTTTCATGCCGCCTGATCGTTACACCTTACCTATGCGTTTCCTGGATGGTGACAGCACGAGGCTGATGTTCAGCTTTCCGGCTGATATGCAGCGGGTTCAGGTGGAACCGAATCGGCTCAATAATCAGTCATTGGTACATTACTTCGAAAAAGACTGGTCACAGGTGATACGGTAAAAACAGAAACGGCGACTTCAAGTCGCCGTTTCTGTTTGAGCCATCAATCCGGCTTATTCTGCAGTTGGTGTGTTTTCAACGGTGGGGGCCGTTGCCTTGGCTGCTTTTTCCAGTTCAGCCAGCCGCACCTCCAGTTGTGTCAGCTTTTCGCGAGTGCGTTTCAGCACTTCTTGCTGCACGTCAAATTCTTCACGTGTAACCAGATCCAGGCGGGAAAAAGCCGCACCCAGCATGGCTTTCATGTTTTTTTCCACATCCTTGGCCGGGCTGCTGGCTAGGGTTTCACCGATTTTTGCACTGATATCTTCAAGAATCTTCTGACGAAGCATGGTAGGGCTCCGGTTGGTTCGCATTGTTGGCAAGTCTAGCAAAAAGCAGGCATGCGCGGGCATATGATCGTCATTGGCGCGTGCTCGAATTACATGACGCACCAACTGAGTGCATTCGTGGGGGAGGGCGCGCATCACTGGTGCAGCTGGTTGAGGTTGGATATCCGTGTTAATGGTTATTTATTGATTATTAATGGATTTAATGGTTGGCATGGTATGTGCTAAGAATTGTGATGAGTGGCAAATTGCCACGGATAACTATGACAACCCGCGGGCGGTTTCCCTGCCCGATCAGCAATCTTAGGAGCTGACATGAAACTGGTCACTGCCATCATCAAGCCATTCAAGCTGGATGAGGTGCGCGAAGCACTCTCTGCGATTGGTGTGCAAGGGATTACCGTTACCGAGGTGAAGGGTTTTGGCCGGCAAAAGGGCCATACCGAGCTCTACCGTGGTGCGGAGTACGTGGTGGATTTTCTGCCTAAAGTGAAGATTGAGGCAGCGGTACGCGATGACATCCTGGAGCAGGTGATTGAAGCGATCGAAAAATCTGCTAATACCGGCAAGATCGGCGACGGCAAGATTTTTGTGTTTGAACTGGAACAGGTAATTCGTATCCGTACCGGCGAAACAGGTGCGGACGCGCTGTAATCACCATTGGAGAGAGAGCGATGAAAAAACTGCTTGCGACACTGGCGCTGTTTGGTGCCATGCTGGCTACCCCAAGCTGGGCGGAAGACCCCAAGCCGGCAGAAGCGGCCCCTGTAGCCACTGAGGTGACCGGTGTTGCCCAAGCTGCAACGGGAACAGTATCTGTTGTGGATGCCAAAGCGGCTGAGGCTGTCGCCGCCCCGGCTGCCGCAACAACGCCCGCACCCGTTCCAAACCGTGGGGATAACGCCTGGATATTTGTTGCCAGCGCATTCGTTATTTTGATGTCGATCCCCGGATTGGCACTCTTTTATGGCGGTTTGGTGCGTGCCAAGAACATGTTGTCCGTGTTGATGCAGGTATTTTCAGTGTTTTCGCTAATATCGCTACTGTGGGTGGTGTATGGCTACAGCGTGGCGTTTACCGAAGGCAATGCTTTCTTTGGTGGGCTGAGCAAACTGTTCCTGAAAGGCATCACGCCAGATTCAGTGGCTGCGACGTTCTCCAAGGGGGTTGTGATCTCGGAACTGATCTACGTGGTGTTCCAGGGGGCGTTTGCCGCTATCACATGCGGCCTGATCGTCGGTGCCTTTGCTGAGCGTGTGAAATTCTCTGCAGTGTTGGCGTTCTGCGTGATCTGGTTCACCTTTGCTTACCTGCCAATGGCACACATGGTCTGGTACTGGGCGGGACCGGATGCCTATACAACGCAAGCTGCAGCTGATGCCGCTACCGCAACAGCAGGCTTCCTGTTCCAAAAAGGTGCACTCGATTTCGCAGGCGGTACCGTTGTACACATCAACGCTGCTGTTGCTGGTTTGGTGGGTGCCTATATGGTTGGCAAGCGTATCGGTTATGGTCGCGAAGCGATGACACCACACAGCCTGACCATGACCATGATCGGTGCCAGCCTGTTGTGGTTCGGCTGGTTCGGTTTCAACGCAGGTTCTGCGCTGGAAGCCAATGGCGTCGCAGCACTGGCCTTTGTGAACACCTGGGTGGCCACTGCGGGTGCTGCCATTGCCTGGACCTTTGCCGAATGGTTGTTGAAGGGTAAGCCTTCCATGTTGGGTGCGGCATCGGGTGCGGTGGCTGGCTTGGTGGCGATTACGCCCGCCTGCGGATTCGTCGGTGTGGGTGGGGCGATGGCCATCGGCCTGTTGTCCGGTGTGATTTGCCTGTGGGGCGTACATGGCTTGAAACGCATGCTGGGTGCGGATGATGCGCTGGATGTGTTCGGGGTGCATGGTGTAGGTGGTATCCTGGGGGCATTGCTGACAGGTGTGTTCGCCGATCCGGCACTGGGCGGTAGCGGTGTATGGGATTACGTGGCAAATGGCGTGGCCGGTGGGTATTCCATCGCCACCCAAGTGAAGATTCAAGCAATTGGAGTGGGGACAACGCTGATCTGGTCAGCAGTGGTATCCGTCATCGCCTACAAGCTGGTGGATATCCTGATCGGCCTGCGTGTACCGGAAGAAGAAGAGAGAGAAGGGCTGGATGTAACCTCGCATGGCGAGAAGGCCTACAACATTTAAGCAAGCAAATACAAAAAAACATGCTTGGACTGGGGCGCACCATGCGCCCCTTTTTTATTGCGATATACAGTACTTTGCCGCTTTTGATCAGCCGTCTACCATGCTATGCTGCGCCGCGAAAACATCCTTTCCAGATTATCCGCCATGGCAGTTCAGCAATACGACGAATCCTCCGTCAAAGTTCTCAAGGGCCTGGAACCGGTCAAGCACCGGCCCGGCATGTATACCCGCACGGAAAATCCGCTGCACATCATTCAGGAAGTGATCGATAACGCTGCTGACGAGGCGTTGGGTGGCTTCTGTAAAACCATCACTGTACGCGTGCATAGTGATGGTTCGATCTCGGTACAGGACGACGGGCGTGGTATTCCGGTCGGGCTGCATCCAGAAATGGGTGTGCCGACCGTTGAAGTCGTGTTCACCCAGTTGCACGCCGGTGGCAAATTCAATAAGAAAGACGGCGGTGCTTACAGCTTCTCTGGCGGTTTGCACGGTGTCGGCGTCAGTGTCACCAATGCATTGTCAACCAAGCTGGAAGTAAGCGTGCGCCGTGATGGAGCCGAGCATCGGTTAGTGTTTGGTGATGGCTTTGTGCAAGAACCCTTGGTGCAGGTACGCGAAGTCGGCAAGAAGAATACCGGTACCTTTGTTCGTGCTTGGCCTGACGCCAAATATTTTGATTCACCCAATATCCCGATGGGTGAGCTGGAACACATTCTGCGCTCCAAGGCAGTGTTACTGCCCGGCATTACGGTCAGCCTGACCATCGAAAAACGCGATGGCACCGAAGATGCCAAGCAATGGTGCTATCCGGACGGCCTGGCCGGCTATCTGTCGGAAATGCTGGCCGAGCAGGAATTGGCTGTGCCCTTGTTCAAGGGCGAGAAATATGTCGCAGAAGAGTCCGAATCCTTCGCCCGTGGCGAAGGTGCCGCCTGGGTGATCACCTGGACGGAGGAGGGGGGAACGGCGCGTGAATCCTATGTGAACCTGATTCCGACACCGTCAGGCGGAACGCATGAAACCGGATTGCGTGATGGCGTGTTCAACGCGATCAAGAATTTTGTCGATATGCACAGCTTGCTACCCAAAGGAGTCAAGCTGTTGCCGGAGGACGTATTTGCCCGTTCATCCTTCGTACTGTCTGCCAAAGTGCTGGACCCGCAGTTCCAGGGGCAGACCAAGGAACGCCTGAGTAGCCGCGACGCGGTACGACTGGTGTCTGCCATGTTGAAAGACCCATTCGAACTGTGGTTGAACGAACATATCGAGTACGGCAAGAAGCTTGCCGAGCTGGCGATTCGCCAAGCACAAAGCCGGATGAAGGCTGCCCAGAAAGTGGTCAAGAAGAAGTCATCCGGTGTAGCGGTGTTGCCCGGCAAATTGACGGATTGCACGTCAGATGACGCTTCCCGAACCGAATTGTTTCTGGTGGAAGGTGATTCCGCAGGCGGCTCTGCCAAGCAGGGCCGTGACAAAGACTTTCAGGCCATTCTGCCCTTGCGCGGCAAGGTGCTGAATACTTGGGAAGTCGACCGCAACGAGCTGTTCGCCAACAACGAAGTGCACGACATTGCGGTGGCGATTGGTGTCGATCCCCACACATTGGAGGATGCTGCCGATTTGTCTGGCCTGCGCTATGGCAAGATCCTGATCATGTCGGATGCCGATGTGGATGGCTCACATATTCAGGTGCTGTTGTTGACCTTGTTTTATCGCCATTTTCCGCAACTGATCAAAAACGGCCACGTCTACATCGCCCAACCGCCGCTGTATCGCATCGATGTACCGGGTCAAGGCAAGAACAAGCCACCCCGCAAGTATTACGCGCTGGATGCGGGTGAGCAAGAAGCCATTCTGGATAAGTTGCGCCTGGAAAAGGTGCGCGAAGGCAGTTGGCAAATCTCCCGTTTCAAAGGCTTGGGTGAGATGAATGCGGAACAATTGTTCGAAACGACCATGAGCCCGGACACTCGCCGAACACTCAAGGTCAGCATTGAAGCGCTCGAAGCCGATACCCGCCGGATCATGAACATGCTGATGGGCAAAGGCGAAGCCTCCAGCCGTCGTTCGTGGCTGGAAAAGCACGGTAATGCTGCAGAGGGCGATATCTGATGCGCTTCGTGGCGCTGCTGGGTTTGCTGGTCTTACCCGTCGCTCTGGCGGCGGAAACCTCGTTGTGCGGGCCCGGTGAAACGGTGTATTACACCTGTGTCACCAAGACGCCAAAGGGGCGCAAATGGGCCGCCTTGTGTGGGGAGGCAGACCAGCAACGCCGCCCGACATGGCTACAGTACCGCTTTGGTAAGCCTGGTGCCATTGAATTCGCCTATCCAGCCGAACACGCCGGCAGCTTGAAGAAATTCATGGCCGGACACTATCTGCGCCCTTATCAGGGGCCGGATACGGCGATTGATTTCGGGTTGATCCGGTTCAAAAATGGGGCTTTCGATTACGTGCTGGAATACTCGGCAGATGACAAGTCAGCGACTCGTACCATTTCGGTCAAAGGCCCGGGTGTTGATCGGAATCTAACGTGCCTGCCACCTTTGCCACCGACACACATGCTGTCTGCGATTGAATCGCTGCCTTGCGACCCTGATTTTCCAATGCCCAACATGCGGTGTGCCGAGTAGCCTATTCGGCTTGAATGCGGTTGATAGATTTCAGCTCTTTGTAGGCTTGCGTTTGATATAGAGCTGCTTTGTCACCTTGGCAACCAGGTTGCCTTGCATGTCATGAATCAACACGGGTAGCTCTGGCAGGTACTTTTCTCCATCCGCTGTTTTTTGGCGGATTTCGTCGATGATTGAATCCTTGATATCAAACCTTGCCGTCACCTTGCCTTTGCCGGGGGCAATGAAGTCGATGTGCGCCGATTTATCCCAGACGTAGTATTCCCGCCCCAGAATCTGCATCAACATCAGCATGTAAAACGGATCGGTCATCGCGAACAATGATCCGCCAAAATGCGTGCCGACATAATTGCGGTTATACCAGCGCATGCGCAGTGCCACGGTGGCCTGCCTAAAATCCGGTGCAATGTGCTCGACCTTGATTCCAGCGCCCATGAACGGTGGCCACAAGTTGATGAACCATTTCAATTTGCCAGGTGACATACGGATACCTAAATTCAAACAATCGTTTGCTTGAATGGTTCCGGAAAGTAAGTGTTGTGTCAAGGCAATTACAGATCAATTGAGTGCAGCCTATTGATTTAAGGTAGTTGGCTTGGCACTGGCCTCACAATGGCGCCGTATGCCGCAGTTGATTGGTTCCGGTACAGATTCAGTCGCTGTTTGGAACTGCCTGCCGGTTTCTGTCACTTATCAGGTATGGCCGTAGCTGCCAAATCCATTGGATACCCGCCTAATTGGCTGACGTGGGTCGGTACTACAGCGCCATGGGGGCTAACTGGGTACGAAAGGGAGAACATGCATAACGAGAAGAAAGTCAGAGATTGTCTGGAAGACATGGGCAATCGTAATGGCATCGCCGGGTTGAGGTTGGAGGCTGATGGCAGTACTGGGTTGGCACTCAAAAATGGGAAGCATCTGTACTTTAGGTATTTGGCAGGGCAGAACAAATTGTTTTTCTATAGCACGTTGACCTTATGGCAGCCACGGGATGGTATGGAGGTAATCCAGCAAGCCATGTCAATGAACTGCCTGGAGTCGGGAACGGAAGGTGGGGTGATTTCCTGGTCCATGTTTCAGCAGGCGTTATTACTGCAGGCCTCTATCGCCGTGGATTTGGTATCGGTAACGCGCTTGGAGCAGGAAGTCGAACTTTTCATCAATAAGCTGGATGCCGTGAAACAGCGTTTGTGCGACGTGTCGATGCCCACATCCGCATTGCCGGGCAGTTTTTCAAACCAGACTTATGCCTGATTCGCCGAACTAGGGAAAAAGCGAATGCTTTCAAGACTTGCAGCAAATGTATTGAAAACGACGGGCGGTGTTTTGGTCGGCGTGGCTGTTGATCGCACAGCCAGGGGGATCGAGGGTGCGACACAAACAAATGCGCCTGATCCTATGCCACGACATCCACCGATGACTGGTACAGGGAATGAGCGTTTACACCAAGTGGCGGTTGACATTGCCCCGTCAGAAAATGCCAACCCGATTTCCGACGGGTTTTCCAAACAGGTTGAGAATCGAGTGGATCTGTTACAGAAAATGGCAACGGTTGCACAAAATCCAGTCGAGGCAATGCAGCAGCTTGAGCAGGGTGTTGAACACCTGAAGTCGGATCTCGAGGTAGCGCGTGGCGCAGTTAAAGTTGTAGGGGGGCAAGCCACCATTAATCCGGACGATGTCACCCGAGTTGCAAAGGCCGGCGTACAAACCGCAGCTAACAATGTAGCGGAACATCTACGGAACATGAACCCTGCCGATGCGTTTCATGCAGCAGTCGATGCGACCCAACATGCGACGGATGCCACTTATGTGGCTGCAACAACATCACAAGATGGAATTCAGGAAGTGATTGGTGCTGCGCATGATCGCGCAAAGCATGAAATGACATCTGCCATGTTAGGCATGGCAGAAACGCAAGCACTTGCAATGGGTGTGGCAATGCTTCCATTCCCAGGGGCCCCGATTGTTGGCGGAATGATCGGGATCAGCGGCGCGATGTCTACGGGGGCCAAGGTTTCTGAAGTGTTGCACGATCTAGGCGGAAGTGGCGATCAGCAGACTTCGGCTATGCGCCAGGAAATGTCGTCGATTCTCAAGGAAAAAGCTCGTGAATGACAGACGTGGCTTGGTAGTCGTATTGGTCCGTTACGTCTTGGGGGAGGGATGGCAATGAAATACCCTTGCACTCGCTGTGGCAGTTGCTGCCGCAAAATGGAAAGGGTGGCTGGACTGAATCGTGGTGACGGCGTTTGCCGTTTTCTGGATGAGCGGACAGATTTGTGTACAGTTTATGCGACTCGACCATTGCAATGCCGGGTGGATGATTCTTACACCATGCGGTTTCGCAGTACGATGAGTGCACGTACCTACTACATGGCACAAGTAAATCGGTGTACAAAGCTGAATCCAATCAATGCTGCATTGTCACATGATGTCACAGCTGCATTGCAGCTTGCTGGATTGGATTAAGAACTGCTAACAAAACCCTTCTGGTGTTGTTGTGCAAACTCGTCGTACGCTCGTACTGTCTTTGTTTGCACGCCTAACCAGAATCACTTCGCTGGGTTTTGTTAGCGGCTCTAAGCATCACGATTTGCTTGGTAAATTGGTGATGGCTTTATTTGAATTTCTAGTTAAATAAATGTGTGGGATTGGTTGGTTTTTAAGTTCAGTTTTCGTTCATCTAACTGGCGTTAATGTGTGAGCCATGCCGGACGCGATCCAGCGAAACGAAACCGGTAATGAATGCTTAACCTAAACTGAATGGAGATGTAAATGAACAAACTGATTGCTACGCTGATTGCTTCCGCTTTTGCTGCTGTTTCCTTCAGTGCTGTTGCTGCCACACCTGTAGCAGATGCCAAGCCTGCCGAAACCAAACCCGCTGTTGAAACGAAGGTGGAAGCAAAAGCAGAAGCAAAGCCTGCCGCAGAAGTGAAGGCAGACACCGCTGTTAAGCCTGCAGTGGAAAAGAAGGCCAAGAAACCTGCCAAAGCAGCTAAAAAAGCAGAGGAAAAAGCACCCGCTGCAGAAAAGGTAAATGATACCAAGCCAGCAGAAAAGAAAGCTGAAGAAAAGAAATCTTAATCAGGATTTTAAATGAATATTAAAAATGGCGGAATTATTCCGCCCTTTTTCATTGCTTGATTGATATTTAAAAAGGCAGGCCAATAAAGTATTGGCTGGCTTTCAAATATAGGGATCTAAAGTGGTCCAGGGTCCTTATGGAGTTGATAGAGCTCACTACCTGCCGAAATAATGCTGGTCGAAACTGGATTGTTGTCCAGCTGCTGCCAGCCTGGGCAGCTGTTTCCGCTGCATGGCACCCCGGTATAACGCCAGATCGCACCACCAAAGTGCAACTGATATAGCGAATTGGCTGCAGCCAGGCTAACGGTCTGCAAATTGTTGTCCAGTTTTTGCCAGCCCGGGCAACTGTTCCCGCTGCAAGGTGTACCCGTGTAACGCCATACACCGCCGTCATTATGCAATTGATATAACGCACTGCCGGCAGCTTCAATGGCGATTGTCTTGGCATTGTTATCCAAGCGTTGCCAACCCGGACAACTGTCGCCACTGCAGGGGACGCCAGTGTAACGCCAGATCCAGCCATCTTTGTGCAACTGATACAGGCTGCTACCGGCAGAGGCGATGGCAATGGTCTTCGGATTATTGTCCAGCCGTTGCCAGCCCGGGCAACTGTTACCACTGCAGGGAACGCCGGTGTAACGCCAGATCCAACCATCTTTGTGCAACTGGTACAGGTTACCACCCGCGGCGGATACGGCGATGGTCTTCGGATTATTGTCCAGCCGTTGCCAGCCAGGGCAACTGTTGCCACTGCAGGGAACACCGGTGTAGCGCCAGATCCAGCCATCCTTGTGCAATTGATACAGGTTTGCACCATCTGCAGCGATTGCGACGGTTTTTGCATTGTTGTCGAGTCGCAGCCAGCCAGGGCAACTGTTGCCACTGCAGGGAACGCCGGTATAGCGCCAGATCCAGCCATCATTATGCAACTGGTACAGATGCCCGGGCGCTGCGGCCAGTTGCACGGTCTTTGGATTGTTGTCGAGCATCTGCCAGCCAGGGCAGCTGCCGCCACTACACGGTACACCGGTATAACGCCAGATTGCCCCCGCTGGCGCACGGAAGCCCGATACCGTTGATGCCGTCAAATTCAACACCCTTGCGTTGTCATGGGTTGCGGTGGTTCCCATCGGGACGCCGCCGTAGCTGACATTGGGATTGGACCAATATTGCAGGCGTGGGCAAGAACTGCTGCAGTTGTAGGCCATGATGGTGCGCCAGTTGTTGCCATAGCGATAGCCGTGCCCAAATGCATAAGGCGTTGTGGATCCATCTGCTTCAGGATTATGGCGTGCGCCTTGCAGGTGGCCGATTTCGTGGGCAAATGAGTAGTAGCCTGTAGCACAGCTGTAGTGCACGGTTGCAAAGGCGCTTTTTGCGTCAGATTTTATAGCGGCAGCCATACCGCAAAAATCAGTTTTGTTCAGAACCAACATCGTCACGTCTGCACTGTAGACATCACGTTGGGTATGCACTTCATCCATGAATCCGTCACGGGTGTTTTTCAGGTGTGACACGATGGTGTCGTAGGTGTAGGCGGCTTCGTTATAGTTGACACGGAACACCTTGCCTAATTGCAGTCTGGCGTTGATGCCGCTATTGATGTAACTCTGGTTTGTTTCATCAATTGCCAATTGAATCGTGCCGCGGATATCGGCGGTGGCTGTCTCTGCCGCCTTGGTGTAAGCAACGGCAACCGAGACTGGATACGGAGCCAACAATAATGATGAATCAACGGCTTCGGGTTGGCCTGTCAATGGGTTATCCGGAAAGTAAGGTGCACGATTCATACTGGGGGGTTCGTCATCCGGCATGTTTGACAAATCCACCTGAATCAGCGAGTGCATACCATTACCCAGTGGGCGAATCTGATAGAGCTCCTTACCACTGCGGATCGAGCCAGTGACATTGTCGCCACGAACAACCAACGTAGCTTCGCCCGGTAAATTCGATAGTGTACCGTACCAGGTAAAGTCCTCTTCAGAACGCTTGTCGATACGGGTACGGTTGGCTTGCACCTGCAGGTTAAAGCGCAATGTCAATTCCAATGTGTCGTCTGCAAGCGCTGCCAGATTCAGTTTGACCATACTGATCTGCTTGGTCATCTTTTCCTGCTTGATCTGGTCCACCATGCGTTGCTGATCAAGGCTGATGGCAGCCATGTCCCGTTCTGGCATCGGTACGAACAAGGAGCCGGCCTGGGCGGCGCCTGAGATCAGTAAACCCAATGCCAATACACTATGTCGACATTTCATCTGAAAGGCCCTCGATAGAAAGAGATTGGATATGAAGAGATGCAAGCAGCCATGTCCGCATGAGCTGAACTTGGCATGCACTACTTGAACGTCAACTGGCACGACTTGCCAGGGAGCGGCTCGCTACCGCACAGGAGAGAAAGACAAAGCCATGTTGGATCAACGGCTTGGGCGGTCGAGCGGGTGTCGTATTCGGATGCTAGAACGTCAAAAATCAAATGCCAAATAGATTCTAAAATCCGGAAAAATGCATTTTAATGAAAGGCCTATTCATGCTGTTTCATATGGATGCGGGAACGTAATTTGACGATGTCGCAAAATTGACTCCTGACATCATGCATGTTGATTTGCGACAACCCGGCACGGATTGAGTGCGTGCGTCTTCTTGCCACACCGGTGGTGCTGACGTTGATTTAGAGCCGTTAACAAAACCCTTCTGGTGTTGTTGTGCAAACTTGTCGTACTCACGTACGGCCTTCGTTTGCACGCCTAACCAGAATCACTTCGCTGGGTTTTGATAGCGACTCTTAGTGGATCGCTGATTCCAGCGCGGCAGTGTCTTCATAAAAGTGGTAATGCACCAATTGCCCAGCTTCTACTTTGGCAATCAGGGCCCAGTCGCTACTGAACCACTTGTCGGTTGCGGTACTTTGATGCCGTAACTGCCCGTACAGCGCCACTTGGTTGCCATCGCATAGTCGGCCCTGGATATCGAACTGGCCAGGCTTCAGTACGGAAGCGAAATGTTGCAGCATGGTTTGCATGCCGCTGGGGCCTATGAAGCGGCCATACAATGGGTTGTCTGGGCTGGGGGTCGCACGGGATGGAATGATCAGCGCCTCTGGATGAATCAGCGCCAGTGCAGCATGTATTTGGCCAGTGAAGACGTGTTGCAGGAACTGATCGACGATGGCTATCGGGGTTGTCATGGTTTGTCTCTTTTGAGTAATCGAATTGACAGCTTACTGTGCGAAAAAAGAAACAAAAATAGCAATCGCCGCAGATATTATGTGCGAATTTGCACGGAGTGACAGGCAATGGTGTGGGACGATGTCCGGTACTTTCTGATGTTGGCTCGGGTTGGAAGTTTGTCGGCGGCGGCAAGACAATTGCAGGTTGAACATTCAACTGTCGCGCGAAGGGTTGATGCATTGGAGCAGGCACTGAAGTTACGTTTGTTCGATCGATTGCCGAGAGGTTGGCAGATGACGGCAGCGGGCGAATCACTGATGAATATGGCGGAACGACTGGAGGAAGAGGCGCTGTCATTTGAGCGGGCTGCATTGGGTGTGGCTGAACTGTCCGGCCATGTCCGCGTATCGGTTCCTCCCGCATTGGCCAGTCATTTCCTGGTACCGCACATGCATCATTTCATGCAACGTTATCCGCAAATCCACTTGGTAATGGCTGCCGAGGCGCACAAGGTGAATTTGGCCCAACATGAGGCTGATCTGGCGATCCGTCTTGGGCGGCCTGAAGCATCAGGCTTGGTGGCGCGCAAACTGGCAGACATCGGGTATGGCCTGTATGCGACGGCAGCGCATCTTGCATTGCCAGTTGGAGAACAGGCTGTGTTGGGGTTCGATGAAGCATTCCCGGCCTTGCCACAGAAAAAATGGTTGTCTGCCTGGTTGCATGAACGGGTAGTCGTGCTGCAATCCAATGATTTGATGGTGTTGTTCCAAGCTGCCTGCGCAGGGTGGGGGATTGCACTGTTACCCCATTTTCTGGCGCAAACGGCCCCAGCCCTGCAACTGGTGCCGGACGCCCCGCAGTGGCCTTATCGTGAGGCTTGCCTGGTCCTGCATCCTGATCTGCGCCGTGCCCCGCGTGTCAGGGCAATTGCGGATGAATTGATTGCGTTGTTTCAGCTTCATGTCGAGGTATTGCGGGGGCCCGGGTGTGTTGAAATATGATGTCCGAAAACGGCGAGACGACACTGGATCATCGCGCTAACATGGGCAACATCTTCTCTTTGCAGGTCGACTGCTATCATGACTGCCCGCAATCAAATCGATCTGTTATTGCTGGCTGCCCTCTGGGGCGCCTCTTTCCTGTTCATGCGAGTTGCCGTACCCATATTGGGACCATTGGCGCTGATTGAATTGCGGGTAGTGGTGGCCGCAGCTTTTTTGCTGCCAATTTTGGCATGGCGCGGACAATTACTTGTCTTGATAAGCCATTGGCGGCCATTGGCGGTGGTCGGTATGCTCAATTCTGCCTTGCCATTTGTGTTGATTGCTTACGCCACACTATCACTGACTGCAGGCTTTGCTTCTGTCATCAATGCAACGACCCCGATGTTCGGTGCCTTGGTCGCATGGTTTTGGCTGAGTGAACGACTGAATTGGCTCAAGGTGCTGGGATTAGTGATTGGATTCGCGGGCGTGGCCATACTGGTGTGGGACAAGGTTTCCTTCAAGACTGGTACAACAGGCTTGGCCGTGATGGCTGCATTGCTTGCAACCTTTGCTTATGGTGTGGCTGCCAGCTACACCAAACGCTACCTGCATGAGGTTGTGCCATTGGCGATTGCGGCGGGTAGCCAGCTATGGGCAGGTATCGTATTACTGCCATTTGCGGTTTGGCAATGGCCTGTAGGTGATATTCCGGTGTCGATCTGGCTGAATGTCCTGGTACTAGGCATCGCGTGTACCGGTCTGGCTTACATCCTGTATTTCCGGTTACTGGCGGAGTTGGGGGCCACACGTGCTACAGCGGTGACTTTCCTGATCCCGGTATTTGGCGTGGTCTGGGGAGCGGTCTGGTTAGGGGAAACGGTCACATTGCGCATGCTGGCTGGTGGTGTGGTGATTCTGCTAGGGACGGCGCTGACCATGGATGTATGGTCACTGAAGAGGCGCACACCATGAAACTGAGTAACGATACTTGCTATACCGCCTTGTTGTCCCGCGATGCCCGCTTTGATGGCCGATTCTTTGTGGGTGTGGCTTCCACCGGGATTTACTGCCGGCCAGTGTGCCGGGTGCGTGCACCTAAACAGGAAAACTGCAGTTTCTATTTGAGTGCGGCAGCGGCCGAAGCACAAGGTTTTCGCCCATGCCTGCGCTGCCGACCAGAATTGGCGCCTGGCAATGCCTCTGTCGATGCACAAAGCCGCTTGGCGCAAGCTGCTGCGGGCCTGATTGAGGATGGTTTGTTGCAGGAAACCTCTTTGGAAACTCTGGCCAAGCAATTGGGCGTGACGGATCGGCACCTGCGAAGGGTCTTTGCGGCGGAGTTTGGCGTCAGTCCCGTGGCCTATGCTCAGACACAACGGCTGTTGCTGGCGAAACGGCTGCTGACCGACACACGTTTACCGTTTGCCGATGTGGCTTTTGCTGCGGGCTTTCGTAGTGTACGCCGCTTCAACGCCTTGTTTGCTGAACGCTATCGTCTGCAACCCGGCGCGCTACGACGTAGCCAAGCCGACGCGCAAACCGACGACGCTTTATGCTTTGAACTGGCCTATCGCCCACCTTATGCCTGGGAGGCAATGTTGATCTTTTTGGCAGGTCGGGCCATTGATGGGGTAGAACAGATCATGCATGGCGAATACCGTCGAGCTGTCCGGGTGACACATCATGGGCACGAACATTTTGGGTGGTTGACGGTTAGTCACCTGCCACATCGAGCTGCATTACGTGTCCGCTTGGCGCCATCATTGGCTGGGGTGGTGCCATTGGTACTGGGACGGGTAAAGCGCTTGTTTGATCTGGGTGCGCAACCGGATGAGATTGCCCATCATCTGGGCGGGCTGGCCGCCAACGAACCCGGCTTACGGGTACCGGGCGCGTTTGATGGTTTTGAAATGGCCGTGCGGGCCATTTTAGGTCAGCAAATTACGGTGAAAGCGGCTCGGACTCTGGCCGGGCGGATTGCACAGTCACTGGGCGTGTCAATTGTGACCCCGTTTGCGGGTGTGGATCGTTGCTTTCCATCAGCTGCCGAGCTGGCCAACCGGACGGTGGATGATATTGCCAGCCTGGGGGTAATCAGTGCCCGGGTGCGGGCCATTCAGGCGTTGGCGGGTGCGCTGGTACGGCAGGACCTGGTATTGGCACCAGGCAACGAGATCGAGTTGCAGCTGAATGCACTGCGTGCCTTGCCAGGCATTGGTGAATGGACCGCGCAGTATCTGGCGATGCGGGCGCTGTCTTGGCCAGATGCTTTTCCGCATACCGATTACGGCATCCGCAAGGCACTCAATGAAACCAACGATCGCAAGGTATTGGCGCACGCCGAGGTATGGCGGCCGTGGCGGGCCTATGCGGTGATGCATTTATGGCGAACTCTGGCGGAGTCATGATGAAGAACTATTCAACTTTCGATAGCCCCTTGGGGCCAATGCTGGCCGTAGTAGATGATGCCGCGCTGTGCGGGCTGTATTTCGTTGGCCAACGTTATTTTCCGGATGTGGACGAAACTTGGCAGCACCAACCAGACTTCCCGTTGCTACAACAAGTCAAAGCGCAACTGGATGAATATTTTGAGGGTAACCGCACCGTGTTTGATGTGCCATTCAAACCGCACGGCACACTATTTCAACAACGGGTCTGGCAAGCGTTGCTGGCAATCCCGGCAGGGCAAACACGCAGCTATGCGCAACTAGCTATCCAGCTGAACCTGCCCAATGGGGCCAGGGCAGTGGGCGCTGCCGTGGGGCGGAATCCGATTTCCGTAATGATTCCGTGCCATCGGGTTGTGGGGAGCAATGGCAGCTTGACCGGGTATGCCGGCGGGCTGCCACGCAAACAGCATTTGCTGGGGTTGGAGCGGTCGGTTACAACTTGAAACCACCCATCATGCTCTTCAACTGTGATGCCAGACTATTCAGGTCATTCAGGGTACCGCGGGCATTCTGCAGAGCCGAGTCGGAATCGTGAATACGAGTCGTCATGCGCTCGGCACTTTGCGCCATTGCCGTTGTTGCCTGCTTCTGTTCATTGGTGGATAGCGCGATTTCACTCATTTTTTCCACCACATTGGCCATATTGCTTTGAATATCGAGAATGATCGTGGTGGCTTTCTCACACATGCCAACCCCTTGGGTGACTGATTCCACCGTGCCTGACATGCTCTTGGTCGCCTGATTGCTTTCATCGCGCATGGCATTGATCATATTGCCGATCTCGACCGTCGCGGTCGAGGTCCGTTCGGCCAGTTTGCGGACTTCATCGGCGACCACGGCAAAGCCACGTCCCTGCTCACCGGCACGGGCCGCTTCAATGGCGGCATTCAGGGCCAGCAGATTGGTCTGGTCAGCAATCTCCTTGATCACATTCACAATCCCAGCGATCTGCTGTGAGCGCTGTTCCAGCGCTCCTAGTACCTGGGCCAGCTGCTGTACCTCCTGTGCAGATCGGCCGACTTCGGTGGCGACTTGCTGCATGGTATCGCCACTCTGTTTCGACAACCCCCCAGTGGCACGGACCAGATCCTCAACATCGGAGGCATTGTCGGCAATGTGCGAGATACTGACGGTGATCTCTTCGACCGTGGCGGCATTGGCACTAGAAATATCGGACAAATGCTGTGAATCGGTTGCGACCTGCCGTACCGTACTGTTCAGCTCATTCACGCCGTTGGTCAGGTTATCGGCTTCATCACGCACCTGTCGGAACATGGTGCGCAACTGTTCCAGAAAGCGGTTGAAGGCATCGGCAGTCTGAGCGATTTCATCCTGGCCACGAATCTGGATAGAGCGGGTCAGATCGCCACCACCAGAGGCAATCTCGCGCATGGCATCGCGTACCCGGTTCAGATCTGCCAGCATCCGCCCCAACAGAATGCCTGCCAATGGTACGACGATGACAATCAGCAGGATGGCCCCCCGACGCTGAGCAACAGCAGTTGGCGTAACGGTGCCAGCGCTTCGCTACGGTCAATAGCCAGGCCCAGGTACCAATCAGTACCCTTGATCGGGGACAGCCGAAGAAAATCATCCCGGCCACTGATCTTCACTTCAGCTAGCTGCTTGTCGTCTGCAATCTTGCTGAGCGATTCCGGGGTGATGCCTTCTGCAATGTCGGTAACGGGTTTCAGTACCCGGTCCTTGTCGCGATGGATGATCAGTTTGCCATTCTTGCTGACCAGAAAGGCATAACCACTGGCGCGCAATTTGATTGACAACACACCCTCGATAATTTGATCCAACGTGACATCGGACGCAACCACAGCGCTGACATCGCTGCTGGATTTGACTGGTTTGGCAAAAGATATCAGCAGCTTGCCGGTACTGGCCGAGGTATAGGGGTCGGTAATCACGCCATCTCCCACCTCCACCGCCTTTTTGTACCACGGGCGTGCGGTTGGGTCGTAATCTGGTTTTCGAGGGCGCTCTTCGGAAAAGACGGCACGTTTGTCAGCGTAGCCAATGTAGACAAGGTCGAAGTCACCGGCGGCATCCAGCAATTTCAGATAGGGTAACGGGTCGCCTTCACCAGCAATGGCAGTCAAAGCGCCGGTGGCCCGTGCTTTTTCCGCTACCCAGCCACTCAGTACAGTGCCGTAGCCACCGATTGCCGTATCGATTTCCTGCGTAATACCTGCCAGCACTTCGTTTTTCATACGGGTATAGGCTGATACGGTCAACAAGACTGTGGTCAGCATGATTAAAATGGCAACAACCAAGGTGAGCCGGGCGCGAAGCGAACGCATGTGGATCTCCATCAAACACACAATTTGAAAACAGCACATCCCATGCACTGTCTTAGCGCATGGGATGGTTTCAGGCCACCCTCATTGTGTGGCTGAGGGTGAATCATTCCTGTTTCGAATGACAATCCAACGTTGTCACGGCTTACCGGCCTAGCCCTAGGGCCATGGATGCCAATGCATTGCTCCCATGAGTGCAGGATGATCGAACCGCTTAGGGTCTGTGCACAATCTTGCTGAGAGTGCGTGATCAGAGTGCATGTGCTGCCAAACACCCACTTTTGTCCTACGTAAACGACGTTTTTACACTGGGCTTCACTCCACTGAGCGGGTGGGTGGACGCTTACATCTTGAACCCACCCATCATGCTCTTCAACTGTGATGCCAGACTATTCAGGTCATTCAAGGTACCGCGGGCATTTTGCAACGCTGCATCAGAGTCGTGAATGCGGGTTGTCATGCGCTCGGCACTTTGCGCCATTGCCGTTGTTGCCTGCTTCTGTTCGTTGGTGGATAGTGCAATTTCGCTCATCTTTGTGACGACATTGGCCATATTGCTTTGAATATCGAGAATGATCGTGGTGGCTTTCTCACACATGCCAACCCCTTGGGTGACTGATTCCACCGTGCCTGACATGCTCTTGGTCGCCTGATTGCTTTCATCGCGCATGGCATTGATCATATTGCCGATCTCGACCGTCGCGGTCGAGGTCCGTTCGGCCAGTTTGCGGACTTCATCGGCGACCACGGCAAAGCCACGTCCCTGCTCACCGGCACGGGCCGCTTCAATGGCGGCATTCAGGGCCAGCAGATTGGTCTGGTCAGCAATCTCCTTGATCACATTCACAATCCCAGCGATCTGCTGTGAGCGCTGTTCCAGCGCTCCTAGTACCTGGGCCAGCTGCTGTACCTCCTGTGCAGATCGGCCGACTTCGGTGGCGACTTGCTGCATGGTATCGCCACTCTGTTTCGACAACCCCCCAGTGGCACGGACCAGATCCTCAACATCGGAGGCATTGTCGGCAATGTGCGAGATACTGACGGTGATCTCTTCGACCGTGGCGGCATTGGCACTAGAAATATCGGACAAATGCTGTGAATCGGTTGCGACCTGCCGCACCGTACTGTTCAGCTCATTCACGCCGTTGGTGAGATTGTCGGCTTCATCGCGCACCTGTCGGAACATGGTGCGCAACTGCTCCAGAAAGCGGTTGAAGGCATCGGCAGTCTGAGCGATTTCATCCTGACCACGAATCTGGATAGAGCGGGTCAGATCGCCACCGCCAGAGGCAATCTCGCGCATGGCATCGCGTACCCGGTTCAGATCTGCCAGCATCCGCCCCAACAGAATGCCTGCCAATGGCACGACGATGACAATCAGTACCACACTGCCGATGACGGCCAAGCCCAGCAGGTGACGCAATGGTGCTAGCGCCTCACTGCGATCCATCGCCAGACCCAGATACCAATCTGTCCCGGCGACTGGGGATAGACGCAGGAAGTCATTGCGGCCGCTGATCTCCGCTTCGGCCAGTTCTTTGCCGTCGGCAATACTGGTCAGACGATCGCCAGTCAGCCCAGGGGCAATATCGGCCAATGGTTTCAGAATCCGGTTCTGGTCGGCATGCACGATGAGTTTGCCGTCTTTGCCAACCAGAAAGGCATAACCCCCGGCACGCAGTTTTACGCCCAGCACGCCTTTGACAATGGCGTCCAGTTTCACATCCACTGCCGCAACCGCTGCCACCGTTCCACCTTGCTTGGCAGGTACCGCGAAGGACAGCACTGGTTGCTTGGTGCTGGCGTCCAGATAAGGTTCGGTCACCACCACTTTGTCTTTTTCAACCGCCAGTTTGTACCAAGGGCGCGAGGTGGGGTCATAGCCCTCCGGCAGGTTCTGTGGTTGCGAGAACACTACCCGCTTGTCGTTGAAGCCAAGGTATACCAAGTCAACCTGGCCACCTTTTTCCAGCATGGCCAACGAGGGTATAGGATCTGTCAGCGCCACTGCTGCCGCCGCACTTTCCGTCAGTGCCGATTTGCTGCGTACCCAATCTTGAATCAGCGTACCGTAGCCTTGTAGTGCGGTGTCAATCTCCTGCTGGATGCCTGACATCACCTCTTTTTTCATTCGGGTATATGCCGAAATGGTCATCAGCAAGGTGGTCATCACGATCAATGCTGAAATAAACAAGGTCAGTCGAGCGCGGAGCGAGCGCATGAAATTCTCCTGATTGAAACAAATTCATTGTTTGACCATAGCACACGCTGGAAATGGCGCCAGTGGCTGTACCGGTCAACACCGGAGTAGATTGCATCTGGTGGCGATGGCCAGCGCTGATTAAACTGTGTGATCCTTTCCCCGTGCGAGCCTTGTACCTACATGCATCCACTCTTGCGTTTATTCCGCTATGCCAAACCTTATCGACGCGATATCACCTTGGCGACGATTTATTCCGTCCTCAACAAATTCTTCGACATCCTGCCCGAGGTGCTGATTGGTGTGGCTGTGGATGTAGTCGTCAATCGTGAAACGTCTTTTCTGGCCAAACTGGGTATTGTGGATGCCAAACATCAGTTGATTACCCTGGCTTTGCTGACCGTGGTGATCTGGGTATGTGAATCCACCTTTGAATATCTGTACTCGGTGAAGTGGCGAAATCTGGCACAAAGTCTGCAACATGATCTGCGACAGGATGCTTATCAGCACGTACAGAAGCTGGAGTTGGGATACTTCGAAAACCAGCGTACCGGGAATCTGATGGCCATTCTCAACGACGATATCAACCAGATGGAGCGTTTTTTGAATGGCGGGGCAAACGACATCATCCAGGTGTTCTGCTCGTCCATCATGGTCAGTGCCGTGTTCTTCGTGCTGACCCCGCAGATTGCACTAGTCTCGTTGATTCCAGTGCCATTCATTCTGTATGGCGCATTCTGGTTCCAAGCCAAGTTGGCACCACGTTATACCGCTGTACGTGAGGCGGCAGGTGCGATGAACAGCCGCCTTAACAACAATCTGTTGGGGGTGGCCACCATCAAGGCCTATACGGCAGAAGACTTCGAGGCCGAGCATATTCGCGAGGCTTCCGATGCCTATCGCAACCGTAACAGCCAGGCAATCCAGTTGTCAGCAGCGATCACACCGGTGATTCGCATGGCGATTCTGGCTGGTTTTACGGCTACCTTGTTATATGGCGGCTTCTTGACATTGGATGGCGCACTGGCGGTTGGCAGCTACTCGGTATTGGTGTTTCTGACCCAGCGCCTGTTGTGGCCATTGACCCGGTTGGCAGAGATGACCGACCTTTATCAGCGCTCGATGGCATCAATTGAGCGGTCGTTGAATCTGTTGGATACACCGATCAAGATCACCTATGAAGGCAAGCATTTTCCTGTGGCCGGTGTGAAAGGTGATCTGCATTTTGACAATGTGACCTTTGCCTATGGTAATCAGACCACGCTGGACAACATCTCGCTTACGATCCCGGCTGGCCAGAGCATTGCGTTTGTCGGTGCGACCGGTTCAGGCAAGAGTACGCTGGTGAAGTTGCTGTTGCGATTTTATGAACCGCAGCAGGGCGAAGTCAGGTTGGATGCCATGCCAATCAATGAACTGAATTTGCAGGATCTACGCCGGGCCATTGGGTATGTGTCACAAGATACCTTTCTGGCTGATGCTACGGTGGCACAGAACATTGCATATGGTCTACCTTCGGCCAAGCGTGAGGATGTCATTGCGGCTGCGGTGGCGGCCGAAGCGCACGAATTCATCATGGCCTTGCCACAAGGCTATGACACTCCGGTGGGGGAGCGTGGCCAAAAGCTGTCTGGTGGACAACGACAACGCCTGGCACTGGCACGCGCCATACTCAAGAAGCCACCGATTCTGGTGCTGGATGAGGCAACCAGTGCTGTCGACAATGAAACGGAAGCAGCCATTCAACGCTCGCTGGACAAGCTGGTGGTAGGTCGTACTTCGCTGATCATTGCACACCGGTTGTCGACGGTCAGACAGGCACACCGCATTTATGTGATGGAATCAGGCCGGGTGGTTGAGGCGGGGACGCATGAAGAATTGTTGCTGCAAAATGGGCAGTATGCAGCCTTGTGGCGTTTGCAGACTGGCGAGCGGGAGGCTGCTGCTGTCTGATCGTGTATCTGCCAAATCGCGTGTAAGGCCGTTTTTCAATCGATTGTCCGGTGCTAAAAAAACCTTATTTATCAATTGCTGATCGGCATGGTTTCCTGATGGTGCATTTATCTCCTAGAATGAATGCAATCGCGCCCCCGGCCGGGGGCGCAGCCATTTTGCGGAGCTGTATCGATGCGTCATTTCAGTATCGCCCAAAAGCTGTTTTTCGGATTCGCCTGTGTGCTGGCGATTGTGGCTGTGTTGGTGGTAGTGACCCTGACCAACCTGCGCTTGATGAACAAGGCCATCGACCGCAACGAACACACGCTGGAAGTGATTGCATCGGTGGAGCAGATGCAATTGGGATTGCTGGATGCTGAATCGGCCGTGCGCGGATTTGCGTTGACCGGTTTGAATACAGTGAAGGAACCGGTCGACAAGGGGATTGCCGCTTATCAACAGCATACTGACAAGCTAAAGCAATTACTGGCGGAGCAACCGGAACAGCTGCAACGGTTGGAGGCATTGAGTGGTTTGGTCAAGCAGTGGCAGGCTGAGTCCGTCAAGCCATTCATTGATCTGCGCGAGAAGGTGACGACCGGGGCGGCGGCCATGGATGAGCTGGTGTCCAATATCAGCACCGGTAACAGCAAACCGCAGATGGATGCCATTCGTGCCAAGCTGATGGAAATCGCCGATGCTGAGCGAAAGATTCTGACTGAAAGCAAGACTGCTGCGGACGATGCAAGCCAGCGTACCAGTTCCATGCTGATGGGCGGGAGCCTGGTGGCACTGGTGCTGGGCCTGGCCATTGCCATCACCTTGTCGCGCGGAATTGCCCGCCGCTTGGAAAATGCCGCTCGTATTGCCCGGCAGACTGCCGATGGCAATCTGATGACCGAAATCCGAGCTGACCGCAATGATGAAATTGGCCGGGTCTTTGATGCCATGCATGACATGCAGCAAGGGCTGCGGACCATCATTTCACAAATCCAGCATACTGGCGGTGCCTTATCTGATGCTTCACGTGATATCGCTGGCGCATCCCGTAACCTGGCGGGTGCCACGCAAGAACAATCCGGTGCGGCATCGGCCATGGCCGCCGCGATGGAGCAACTGACCGTCAGTATCAATTATGTGTCGGATAATTCGGTACAGGCGCGGGATATCTCCACGCAATCTGGTCAATTGTGTATGGATGGCGAAACAGTCATCAAACGTACCGTCGTGGGGATCGAACAGCTCGCCAGTACCGTGCGGGAGACCGCACAGGCGGTGAATGACCTTGGCGGGCACGCCCAGCAGATTTCCTCCATCATCGGCGTGATCAAAGAGATTGCCGATCAGACCAATCTGCTGGCACTCAATGCATCAATCGAAGCGGCCCGTGCCGGCGAGCAGGGCCGGGGTTTTGCGGTGGTGGCGGACGAAGTGCGCAAATTGGCGGAACGCACCTCGCAATCCACTCAGGAAATCACCAGCATGATCGAAAAGATTCAGGCGGGCATGCGTACTGCGGTGGCCACGATGGATGCCAGTATGAATCGCGTTGGCGAGGGCGTAGAACTGGCAAATCAGGCTGGCGATTCGATGCAGCAGATTCAATCGGGTTCCAACCGGGTCTTGTCGGTAGTACAGGATATTTCGAATGCGCTGAAAGAACAGAGCGCAGCTAGCACTGATGTTGCCCGTTCGGTTGAGCGGATCGCCCGCATGACGGAATCCAACAGTGAATCGGTTCAACAAACGGCCAACGCTGCCCGGCAATTGGAGGAATTGGCTGCTGAACTGGAAGGTGCCGTATCGCGTTTCAAGCTGGCGTGACCAATGTGTTTGGCGAAGCGTATCATCAAGTGGATAGCGCCTCGCCAACATCAGTTGGCTTTAGGCCATTAAAAGCCCGCGTACGAACTACCGTAGCGGGCTTTTTCATTCATGAGCCGAAAATGGTTGATTAACGTTCCAGCAGTTTGAATGCTTGTGCGGCAGTGCCATTGCAATCATAGAGCTGCAGCTGTACACCATTTGCCTTTGACGCTGCCGGTACATCCAGACACTTACCGCTGTCACGACCAATCAACTTGTAATGGCCATTGCCCAATTCGACGGGCTTCCATTGTTGGTTATTGCCACCACCATAGTTCCAGAGCTGAACCGGCGAGCCGTTGCTGGTACCCCAATTGGCGACATCCATGGCCAGGTGGGCTGCTTGCTGCGTGGTGATCTTGTAGAAGCCGTTATCTGTTGGGGTAAATTTCCAGCGTTGATTGGCTGCACCATTGGTGTTGCAGGACCACTGCTGTACTTTGGCCCCATTCCAGGTGCCATATTCTGCGTCATCCACACAAGCGCCGCTGTTCTGGTTGATCACGTTGTACCAACGATTCGGGTCGATTGGACCGGGGATGGGGCCGGGGCCGCTATTGAATTTCACCTCGAATTCGTGGCTTTGGAAGCCAGCACCGTTTTGCCAGGGCTCAGTCCCTGCCTCAACGTCGATCAAGTACCAATGGTATTGCAAGAGCCCGCGTTGAACGGAATCATCAAAAAAAGGTTTCAAGTCGAAATTGACGTTGGTGCTTGGATTGGTTGCTACATAAGACACGATGTGCCACTTATCGTTAAAGCCTGCGCTGCCTTTGGGGGCGGTATACACATCCCAGTTCATACCGTTGATATTGACGTTGCCGGTTTTTTGCCCAGCCGGGCCCACATTGCCACCCTTGTTGATCCAGATCATGATTTCGGTGCCGTCAGGCTGGCCTTTGATGTCTGGTGATTGTGCAAACCAGATGTCATAGGCGTTGTTCCAGTGACCACCTGGGGCCGATGTGACGCGCCATCTGGAAGGTGCATTTTTCACGTCACTCAGTTTCAATGGCAGGCCACTGTTCTTGGTGCAGCTTCCCCAGTGGCAACCTTTAAAGATGGCGGGATAACCTGATGGCGGGCCATCGGTGCGTACCCAACCTGACTGGGTCAATTTCCACTCACCTGTTGCTTTGTTGACTTCGATACACTGTGCGGTGCCCTGTGCGGCATCATTCCAGTAATTTCCAATGACTTTGTATTCACCGCCCTTGACTTCAAATTCAGGGTAGCGCTCGCATGAGTAGTCTGCGAATGCACTGCCACCATAAGCCAACATGACGGCAATACTGAGTTCCAAGTACTTTGCTCGTTTCATGGGTCGTTCTCCTCCTTGGTTGGGTATCGAAGATGGTAAGAACCGCTAACAAAACCCAGCGAAGTGGTTCTGGTTAGGCGTACAAACGAAGGCAGTACGTGAGTACGACAAGTTTGCACAACAACACCAGAAGGGTTTTGTTAGCGGCTCTAAGCATCCGGTGAATGGTTTGGGTGCCGTCGCTAGACTTATTGCAGGCACGATACGATTGACATTGCGAGCGAACCCGGCTGAAATTGCGGTTAATTATTCTAATGTCATGATCCGATGAGGCCCGATATGCGTGCGTATAGGGAACAATGTCCATCATGAGCCGCCCGCCCGGCCCACATGGGCAATACGAATTTCGCCTGAATCAGGTGCTGGATTTCATTGATACCCACCTGGCCGATGACCTGAGCCTGGATAAATTGGCTGTGCAGGCTCATTTCTCGCGCTTTCACTTTCTACGGTTGTTTCATGACTGGTTTGGCGAGGCACCGCACGCCTATGTCAGACGCCGGCGACTGGAGACCGGTGCATCGCAACTACGCTATTCACTGGATAGCATTGGGCAGATTGCCAATGAGTGCGGTTTTGATTCGGCGGATGGCTTTTCCCGGGCATTTCGTCAGTATTTCGGGATGGCACCTGTGCAATGGCGCAAGCAGCAAACCGTGAAGCTATCACCGGATGATGCGCCAGCCACAGCACGCTGGCCGATCAAAGTAGTGGCATTTGCTGAAAAACGGGTGGCGTATACCCGCCATATCGGTGCCTATGGAGAAGCGGCCATCCAGCAATGGCAGCAACTGGATCAGTGGATGCAGACTCATGGGCTGCAAGGCGTGACCCGCTACGGCATGGGGCTGGACGACCCATCTTTCACGCCGGTGGCCAAATGTCGTTACGACGTCTGTGCGGAACTGCCCTCCGGTTTCAAGCCCCCGCCTCGCACCCCGGTCAAAACCATTGCTGCTGGCCTGTATGCGGTACTTCGTTATCAGGGGCCGCCTTGCAACAGCAACCGTGCCTGGCTGTGGCTATTGAACAATGCCATGCCTAGCGGTCGATACAAAGTTGCGCCACGTCCTGGATTCGAACGGTACGATGCCAGTTTACCCACCCCTGGGGCACAAGCACAGGATTGTGACCTTTGCCTACCACTGGAATTGCAGACGGCGCTTTAGGTTTGATTCAACTGCTGACAGGCGGTATCAAGTTGTCGGTGAGTTTTTACTGCCTATGGATGATTCAGCGTGCCTGACATCAACACCGCGTGTAAAGCCATTGTCGGGTTGGTTTAAGGTGCACATGGCATGATCAGAGGAAGTAAAGACCGCATACTGTATGTATGGTGATGTCTGGCGCGACACTGCGTAATCATCAGTTCCACATAAGTAGCGTTGTCATGGCAGTCAATGCGATTGAATGATGCCCAGGTATGCAGTGCCATCATGGTCACTGCCAGCAGCATTCAGATTATTGAAGCGGCGATAAATGAAGATAAGCCAACACCATGGCAGGAGCAGTTTGGTAATTTGTTCAATATGGTTGTAAATATTACAAACAGTGACGAGCATGATATGAGCGCTCGTCTGGATTAAGGTGCGGTGTGCCCTGCGGTAATAGTGAGCGGTTGGTTTGTTGACGAGAAGGGTAATCAACAGGCCGTTTTGATCGGCATGGTACTTGCTCGGGTTATGTTATAGGGCAAAGCACCAACCTTGAATGAAGTGCATGGCTTTGTCTTTTAATATTGACAGGAGATTATCATGCATGCCGATCCAGGAAAGCTGAAGAACAGTATTGGGCAGATGACAGTCGACTCAAATCAGCTGTTGTCGAATACCTTGCAAACGATCAAAAATGAACTGGTGAACACCCGAGAGAATTTGAAAGCACGCCGCCAGCAGATTGAAGATTCCACTTACCAATATGTGGTCAGTCACCCGGCTCGCAGCCTGGGGATCGTAGCGGTATCGGGAATCGCGATTGGCTTCCTGTTAGGCCTATGGTCGCACCATACAGGTGAATGAGGTTCACCGCTGTTGTTAATGGAAGGAACGATCATGGGAAAGAACAGTGTACTGGCGATTCTCGGATTGGGACTGGGGCTTGTGCTAATTGGCATAGGGCGAGCAGAAAAGCGCAGAGATGAAAAACCACCATCACCATTGAATGATGTACTGGATTGGGAAGGCGAAGGTGGAATGGTCCCCGGTGTTTCCAACATGCATCCAGGTGCTGGTGATGACGTACAACTGCATTAACAGGCGGGAAATCGAAATTCCCCGCCATATTTACTGTGTAGCAGATGTATAGGCGTGGAAAAAGCATGCCGTCAAAGTTGGATCGAAACGTGGTGACGGCTGCTGATGGCATACGAATCTGGTAACGGGTTGCGGAATCTGGTCACAAGCGAGCACCGATTCCGGTGCTTGTGATCAGTTCGCTGATTGGAAGTGATCATGTGCTTACACTTGAATAGTGTTAGTTGAGGCAGTTTTTCGGCCAAAACGACCAATCACCGTCCCTGACTTGGACGTCAGCTTTCGGCCAGGAGCGGACCGTCGCTTAATTTGAGCAACAGACGTTCAGGTGGCTGTTCCACTCTGAAAGCAGCCGTATGGCCAATTCGTGGTACTCGGCCAAAGCGGTCTATTGGCATATTGGAAAGTAACGGCCGGTTTACACAGAAACTCCGACAAGCCCGTCCGAACGCTGCCATCAGCCACGCCCTCCAACCCGAGCCCGAGCCCGTTCTTGGACACGAGCCTCCAGCGCCGCACGCACTTGGGCATAGAGTTGGGCATCGGCGTTTTCACGATCGGCGAGTACGGCAGTCAGGGCGTAAGGCTCATTGCCATCTCGGTCGTCTGACCAAGGTGAGTCTTGGCGAGTCACCACGACAAACACCTTGTCCCCATTCGCTAGCGCCTGTTTGAAGGTCCAGCGCGAGACCTGGAGTGTTCCGGCTTTGCGGGTATCGTTGGGGAGCCAGCGCCCGTTGCTGCGCTCGCCCATGCCTTCTACGCGGTTACGCCGGAAGGCTTGCGTAACCTCATCCAAGCTGGGCGCAGTTACCAGGGTGAACCACAACTTGGCTCGGCGATAGTCAAGGCGGGTTGTTCTGACAGCAGGACTGTACGCAAGCGCGATGCTGATCTCGCGAGTGCGACGGTGGCCACTCCAAAAGACGTCTGGTAGAGGCAATTCGAAGAAGTGGTGTTGGTCGTTGCCGATTTTCTCTTCTGCCAGCAAGGTGACGGTCTGATCCAGCGAGCGAAATAGTGCGGCGTCATCCACACGGCCATAGCCAACCAGGCGCAAGAGCTTGTCGCGCCCTTCCGTATTGCCGGTGGCGTTGAGCAATTCGACACAAGGTTGCGGCCATTGCGAGTGTGCGCCGATTAGCGAACGCAGCAGATTGGGCGTGGCGTCAGGTATCTCTGCCAGCAGCTTCGCCGCCTTGTGAGCGATCTGGGGAGCAGCATAGCTGGTGCCAATATCTTCTTTGAAGGCCGGGCCTGCACCAAAGCCCCCGTTTAGCGAGATGACTCCTAAACCCGAGTGACGCGGTCGGCCACCGGCGCGTGCCAATGCGACATTGCCAGCATGCTCGACCACATCTGGTTTGATTGCACCATTGATCGACAATCCGCTACGCGTCAGTGGGAAGGGTTGCCCGGTTCGCGCCAGCGGCTGATCTTCAATCTTATTCGGGTAACGCTGCGCGTCACGTGTGGCTTCGTTCATGCTCAGGCCGCCGACAGTCAAGGCATTGAGAGCGGTGGCTGGGTCCACCAGTCGTGCGCTGTCACCGAGCAAGTAGTTGGGGTAATCCTCGCGGACGTTGGCGGGAAGGTCGGCAAACAATAGATTGCCTGTCGGCACCACGAATAAGACACCAAGCTCGCGTGTCAGACGGTCCAGCGTATAAGCGAGACCCCGCACATGACGACCGTCGTATACCTTGTTGAGGTCGCCATAGCTGAAATTGAATACCCGACACCCGTACCCCGCATGCAACTCGCGAACGGCCTCTTCAACAGCCTTCTCGACAAACTCTGTTTGATCCTGTCCATCGTCCTCGAACACCTTTCCGGAAAACAGACGGAGTTGCGGGACAAATTGGCCTTGCTGAATGCAAACGTGTATGTCGCCATACAAGGCCAATCCACTCACGAAAGTTCCATGCCAGTGAGGGGCCTCGTCGTCTGGGCTGCGACGCGGCGCGGGGTAGCCTTGCGCATCGCCAACCGACGCTCCCAGCAAAGCGTGCCCAGGGGTCAAACCCGAGTCGAGAACCGCTACAGCCGGAGCGTCATCGCTGGGTGGATCGATTTGCGGGAACTGGTTGATATCGGTATGAAGCAGCTCAACAGACACACCTAATCGCGGTGGCAAATCGATAGTGCGCACATCCCTGTGACGGAGGAGTAGCTCGGCCTGCGCTCGATTGCAGCGCACGCGCACCATGACCAATGAAGGCTGGCTGATGTCATCAAGTTGCTCGATACCCTGGTCTCGCGACCAGTCCAGGAACGAACGCAAGAGAGTCTGACGCTTGTCCTGTCGCTCTTGAGGCCAGAGTTCAGCGTCAAGCACAAAGGGTTCAACAGCAGGGAATCCACCGTCGCGTAAAGCTGGTCCTGTGCGATCTTGAGGCGTCCAGTGATCGAAGTCCTCAATGACGAACAGCAGTTCCTTACGTGTCACTACGCCGTCGCGCGCCAGCGTGGCGAGGCGGCTCTCAAACTCACTCAATCCCTGATCGGTAGCAAAAGCAAGGACGATGGCCTCATCTTCCTGGCTGACGATCTCTACGCCAGGAATCGCGTCAAAGGCTGGTACGGTCTTGTCCCCCGCGTGCAGCCGAATCTTGAGAAGTTTCCGATCATCGAATCCGCCCACATCTTCTGCCACGGCTCGTTGCCGCGCTACGCCGAGGCGTTGTGCCAATGTGGCCCCATGAGCCCTCGGGTCGTTAGGCGGACGAATACCCGGATGACGCCTCGGATGTCGTTCAGTCAGTGGTGCCTCGCGCCCCAGACGCAGGTGTTCATATGCCATACCTCCCGTCTCCGTTCTTAGTTTTTATGGCGATATTCGCGAGCCAGCGCAGTGTCAATGTGGCTCTTTTCCAGAAACTCCCGACCGGACAGAATCATTTCCTTAACAGCCCGGCGCAGTACACGCTCAATGTCAGCGTGAGACATTCCCTTGAATAGAGATGCGATCTGGCCGTCATCGGGCTCGAAGTTCCGGCGAATACCAGATAGCTTCAATGCCAAAAGACGCTTGATCTGTTCCAGATTCGGCATTTCCAGGCGGACGACCTCATCGAAACGCCGCCACACAGCCTTGTCCAGCAATGTTTCGTAGTTGGTTGTCGCGATGAGAATGCTCTCCCCACGGTAACCATCCATCATCTGCAATACGGCGTTAACTGACCGCTTTAGCTCGCCATGATCGGCGCTGTCCCCACGATCTTTCGTCAATGCATCAAATTCGTCGAACAGCGCCACTACTGGTTGCGATGCGATGTAGTCGAATACTTTGCGCAAATTGGCTGCCGTTTCGCCCAAGAACGAGGAAATGACAGAGTCAAGTCGAACCAAGATAAGCGGCAAAGACAAACTGTTCGCGATCACCTCCGCTACCAACGTCTTGCCGCAGCCGGGAGGCCCGCAGAACAGGAGTTTTTGTGCGGGCTGCATGCCGTATGAACGCAATACATCGGCCCGATTGTGCTCCATCAGAATTTCATCGAGCGCAGATTGGGCTGAGTCCGAGAGGACAATATCCTTCTCCTCTCGAACCACTGGACGCTCTTCGAGCAGCGCCAAGCCATTGTCTTTGTTGGTCGGGAGAGCGCTGACTACGCGTAGCTTCCGAACGGAATTCGGAGCCCTTGCTTGATCGCCATAAAGCAGGCGCTCAAGGTCGTTAGCTAGTAAGTGGTGGTTTTTTTCCCGCTCTTCTTTGATGACTGCTTCGGAAGCGGCGCGAAAACTCGCAGAGTCGCCTTGCACCCCTGATCTGATCAACTGCCGAAGCAATTTAGCGTTTGCCATGATTATTCCTCTCGGATGCCAATGCGACGGGCTCGCGGAAGTTACTTATTTTGTACAGAATCTGTGGAGCACTACCACCAACTCCCATTCGATGGCAAATAGCATTTGCTCCTGAACCTGCTGTTGCAGTTGCAACTCAAGCTGTGAAATTAGCGTGTTTCGCTCGACATTGATTTCGTCTTCCCACCTTGAAGTATGCGGCTACTTCATCCAACGTAAGGATTTCGCTTCTGTCTCAGCCATGGATCCGCATTTTCTATCCGTTTGCCAAAATTAGCTAATTTTACCGTGCCAGGGGTAGCCCGACTACGATCGTGGCAAAGACGTTTGACTGCATGTAAGCTGGCTCTCTGAATGGGCCTCAATTTGCTAAATACGTCGATGGCTGTTTTCTTATCTACAACAGCCATTTTTGATCCGGCTACGAGTAACTGCTTCGGCCGACGAGCGCTCGGTTAGTCCTCGCCTCGCACGACCGCTTCAAGCAGACACCTGCCATCGGAGCCTCGAAGGACCAAAGGTTTGCATTGGGTCGATAACAGTCATGCTTGTACATAGGCAAGACTGACCGCTCAGGCCGAACAGCTGTCAAATGATTGCCGATCAGATGACCAGTAGGCTGCACCTAATCAAGCAGCGAGGTGATCACGAGTTATCAGCAAGGGTGATCATGTCTGTCTGTATCCGCAATTGGTAGTGCATGTGAGCATGGATTCATTGCCAAGGCTTGGCTATTCTGAATGGACCATTCTCCATATCATGCCGTTCCTGCTTGGGTTGCCATAATATGTTGTTTCCGGTGTTTCACTGATATTGAAGAGGCTGACCATCGCGCGTTGTGTAGGGTGCTTGCCTATGACCACAGTGCTAGAAGTCGTTGATTCGGCGGTCAAGATCGGGCTGGGTGCATTGATCACTGCAGTTGCGGGCTATCTTGCGCTTGTACGTAGCCAGCATCACGAGCTGAGGAAGACAGCAGACGAGGATCGGCGCAACTTGCTGAGATCTGCAGCGAGTCTGTTGGAGCAGGCAACCGCGTTGGCCAATCTCGCAACATTTACCTTTGCCCATGTACCCGATGGTAGTCATGACAGCACCAAGCAATTGGTCGAGGCGATTAATAAGCTGGGTGAGGCTCGTTCTCTGGCGGTGCTTTCGGGAGCGAAGCAATTGGCGGAGGAAATTGCCAACCTTCGCAGTGCAATGGAAAGCTTTTGTGGTTACTTCCTGACAATGGGCGAAAACTATTCCATACCGGATGCGAACGCCAAGATCAGTCAGCTCAACGAGTCGTGGCCACGTATCTATCACGAACTGGAACGTGCATACACGAGCCTCAGGTAACGGCTGGCTCGGGCGGGTCTGACTGCATTGTTTGCCGCGACATTCTGTGGCCGGCAATAAGACCTGTCGTTTGGCGATGCCAATCAACTGAATCGTTCCACCACAAAGTCCACAAAGCTGCGCAGCTTGGGTGACCGGTACCGGTCCGGCAGATAGATCACGTGTGTTGGCCGGCTGGGTAGCTCCAGTGCCGGGAATAGCTGAACGAGGCGCCCAGCCCGTACATCGGCTTCCAACAGCAACGCCGGTTGCAGCACGATACCCAGGCCTTGCAAGGCTGCAACGCGTAACCCTTGTCCATGATTGATCTGTAACCGCCCGGAGACGGCGATGTGGTGTGTTCCTTCCTCGTCAATCAAGCGCCAATGTGCCAGTGCTGCAGGGGTGAAAGCAAGGCATTCATGCTGGCTGAGCTCCTCAGGTTTCTTGGGTGTGCCATTACGTGCCAGATAGTCTGGGGAGGCACAGATCATCTGCCGGTAAGGCGCCAATGGTTTGGCAATCAGCGTGGAATCGGTCAATGGGCCAATGCGAATGCCTGCCTCAAACCCTTCTTCTACCAAATCCACGATGTGGTCGTTCAAGGCGATATCGACACTGACCTGTGGGTAGCGTTCTAAATATGTTGGCAATGCGGGGATCAAGGCTTCCGTGCCGAAGGTAACGGGGGCGGTGATGCGCAATTTGCCTGCCGGGGCCAATTGCAGGTTCTGGGCCTGTGCATCGGTTTCGGCCACCAGTCTGAGGATTTCCTTGCAACGGATGTAATAGTCCTCACCGAAGGCGGTGAGGTGCTGGCGCCGGGTGGTGCGGTTGAGCAACCGCATGCCCAAACGTTTCTCCAGCATTCGCAAGTGATTGCCCGCCATTGTCGCTGAGATGTCACAAGCTATGGCAGCTGCGCTGAGGCTGCCTTTTTCGACGGCCATTACATACACCTTCATGCTGTCGAGCAAATCCATTCAACACTCCTGATTGTAAATTAATCAAATTGATCGGAGTTTATCTCCAATAATTTTTAAATGAAACTAACGCCTTGTTTGCGCACAGCACCTTCATACATCACGTGTTTCATTTCAGATCAAGGAACAAAGCATGAAAGCCATTGAACTTACCGCCCCGACGTTGACTGCATTTCGCCAGATCGAACTGCCCGACCCGAAAGCTGGCCGTGGTGAGGTATTGATACGACTGCGTGCCGCTGCACTGAACTTTCTGGACGTCGCCATTGCAACTGGCAATTTTCCTGGCATGCGCTTTCCGATGATTCCTGTTGCAGATGGCGCGGGTGAAGTTGCCGCACTTGGTGAGGGCGTCAGTCAGTTTGCCATTGGCGATCGGGTGATCCCCCATTTCATGCCCAACTGGCAGGGTGGGATCATCACGCCACACAACGTGGCTGCAATGCGTGGCGCTACGTTGCCGGGCTCGCTGGCTGAGTATGTGGCCGTACCGGCCAGCAGCTTGGTCGCATTGCCGGACCACCTCGATTTTGTGCAAGGGGCGACACTGCCCATCGCCGCTACCACAGCCTGGAATGCGGTACGTTCGGCACAGATTCGTCCTGGCTCTGTGGTTGTACTACTGGGGACGGGTGGCGTCAGCATTTTTGCCTTGCAGTTCGCCAAGGCGGCGGGTGCCACGGTCATCATCGCCTCATCGTCGGATGAAAAGCTGGAACGTGCGCGTCACCTGGGCGCAGATCATCTGATCAACTACCGTGCGACGCCAGCCTGGGATGAGGAAGTGCTCAAACTCACAGACGGACGGGGTGCAGACCTGGTGGTGGAAACTGTTGGTGAGGCGACCATGATGCGTGCCATCAACGCTGCAGCGACAGGTGGCACCATTTTCACAGTTGGCTTTGTTTCTGGCACCTCATCTTCAATCGAGTTGCTACCGATCATCGTCAAAGCGCTGCGGATTATCGGTAACAACACGGGGTCCGTGGCTGACTTGGCGGAGGCGACCCGCGCTATTGCGGCTCATCGTATCGAGCCGGTCATCGATCGTGTATTTGATATCGAAGATACGCCCACAGCGTATGCCGAACTCAGTACCGGCGGAAGGCATTTCGGCAAGCTCGCCATTGCACATTGAGCTAGAGCAGGCGATCAGAAACGGGTGGTATATCCACCCGGCTATTTGGCGTGCCAAGCATGCCATCAGGAGACATTCAGAATGAACACAAACGTATTCTCAACAAAGCGCTTCAGCGGCCAAACGGTGCTGATCCCTGGTGGTGGAAGCGGCATGGGTAGGGGCGCGGTACTTCGGTTCGTGTGCGAAGGCGCCTGGTGTTGTGGTTTGGCATGCGAAAGGTAAACCCCCGATGCATGGCAATGGTTAGTGAGTCGTCCCTGACTGTTTCAGGTCATCAAGTTGTAGCCACAGTTCACGCCGCTGAAGTGGCGTTTTTTCCGGTAGTGTCGGGTTGTATAGCTCGATCACGGTGCGTTTGTCGATCTCCGAACGTTTGAGGATGTCCGCATGGAATTGATAGAACAGCTTGTCGAAGCTGCCATCCGCAATGGCGGCCTCAAGCCCGGACTGGATTGCGTTGGCCAATTCGGTGTTACGTTGGTTGACGAAATAATAGAACGCAGTTGGATAGTGAATAACCACGAAGCGGTCGACAACGATGCCATCCTTGGCGTGTTCATCCGCTTCGGCCCAGATTTCTGACATTGAGCGAGGAAAATAGTCGAAGCGGCCCAGTGTCAGCATTCGGAACAGGCCTTGATAGCGTGCGACCCTTTCCACGGCAATGCCGTTTCCTAGCAGAATATCGGTGTCAGGCCAATCATGGCCTTGGCCTGCTGTCAATGACTTAAGTTGTTCCAGATTACGGATATCTTTGAATAAGTTGGCCTGAGAAGCCCTTACCAGCGGTATTCGCCACCCAATCAGTCCTTTGAAAATAGGAATGCGAATTGGCCGTAGCGCAGCTTCTCGTTCTTTGGATGTCATCGCCCATACTACGTCCACACCTCGGCCTACTGCCAGCTCCGCCAGTGCTCGGCCCTGTAACATGGCCTGTGCGGAGGGTTTGAGTTGGTATTGGCCTCCGGATCTATCCAGCGCCAGTCTCAGCAGTTGGATAGGATAGACATCGCGTGCATCGTCTACGGTGGGTGACCGCTGGTAATAAACGGTTTTGCCGGTGGCGGCGGTAC
Source organism: Chitinivorax sp. B (assembly GCF_005503445.1). Classification (NCBI taxonomy): domain Bacteria; kingdom Pseudomonadati; phylum Pseudomonadota; class Betaproteobacteria; genus Chitinivorax; species Chitinivorax sp. B. Next base: position 118,861 of record NZ_SCOH01000013.1, read on the forward strand.
AAATAAATAGTAAGGCGAACAGCAGGGCAAGAAACGGATGGCCTTGATACATGGTCGCCTGATGGATTCGTGATTCTCTCTGCTTTAGTTTAGTCGCTGTTGAATTGATCGAAAGCCGCATTTCAAGTGCGTATAACAGCTCAAAGAGGCTGAGCCCGTGTTTCAATGTGCCTTTGGGGGGGCGCAGGAAGATAGTCGTCGTTATTTTCTCCCAATGAGTTTCAGTTGTTCTGCTTTCAATGCCGCGTACCGATCGGCTGCATAGACCACAAGCTCATTCGGATACGCAATGACCGAAAATTGCTCAGTGAAATCACTGTCTTCCCACTTTTTAAGGACAGCTTTCCACGCGGCAACATGCGCAATGAATCGCAATAGACAGGGTGGCACTTCCGCTTCCTGAATGAGGTGTGCACCACGTAGCACGATGGCCTCCAACGTTTGATTCATAGGCATGAGAACGGTCGTCACCCAAAGCCGCCATTCTTTCATGGTCGCGGTGTCCATCGACATTTCCATTGTCTGCTCTGCGGCAGCAACCCCACGTACTTTGAGCTGGAAGGCGTGATAGGCTATTTCACTTGCTTTGCACGACAGATAGAGCGGTCCGTAAAATTCATTCAGCTGTTTGGACACGAGTTCCAGACGTTCCTTGCGACGGGCAAGTGCCAGTGCATTGAGATACGTTGCCAGATAACCCGCGAATGCCAGGAATACGGACGCTGCCAGTGATAGGAGTGCGAAATTCATGTCTACCCCCATGGCGTCAGGTGTTATGGATTTCAGGGCCAGTGGTTGACTTTAAAACCTGTTCAAGGTCTGTGATGAGCGGCCACCAGCGGGGTGAAGCGCAGCGCAAAAACCGGCGTATAGGTGTGATACCTGAGGATGTTGAGCAGCACATAAGCCCCGATCGTGGTCGCGCAATAAGACATTGAACAGGTTCGTACAAGTCAATTCAAGGGAAGCGTGTTTGACAAACAGCTGGAGGTGCCACGAGTGGCTATGTCGCACAGCTGGCTGCCGGGTGTTCCCGTGCTCTTCCTTGTATTTTATGGAAATGCATTGTTGAAAAGCTATTCTGCTGTCTCCGGGGCATGTCAGAGACGTAGCTCATTCAGTGCCACATTTGCCCGCAGCCGTGCACTGATCACATCCACAAATGTTCGTACTTTGGCCGAAGCATGGCGGGATTCGCGATGTAAAACGTGGATGGGCAAGACCGTGGGCTCGAATTCGCTCAACACGATCTGCAATTCCCCCGAGGCCAGGTAGGGGGCAATCTGGTAGGACATCAGTCGAGTGAGACCGAATCCGTTGCGGACGGCTTCGATGGCAGCATCATTGCTGGTGACGATCAGCCGAGGTTTGACCCTGACCGACAGGGGCTGCCCATGCTGGAAGAAACGCCATTCCGGTACGGGTGACAAGCCGCTGGCCGCAACAATGGTGTGGTGTGCCAGATCGGCTGGTGTATGGGGGACACCGTGTTGAGCCAGATAAGCAGGTGCAGCACACAATACCCGTCGTACCTGGCCGACCCGTATGGCCTTCATGCTGGAATCGGGTAGCTCGCCAATGCGGATGCCAACGTCCAGCCCTTCTTCCATCAGGTTGACGACGCGGTCCAGAAACAACGCGGATATTTCCATGTCCGGGTAACGCTGCAGGTAGTCCACAATCCCGGGCATCACGAACATTTTGCCGAACAATACGGGTGCGGTAATGGCCAGCTGGCCTTTGGGTTCGGCATTGATGCCGGCAACTGCGGCGTCGGCTTCGTCCATTTCACTCATGATGCGCCGCGCATCGTCCAGATAACGTTGCCCTGGTTCAGTAACGCGTACATGGCGAGTGGTTCGGTTTAACAACTTGACCCCCAGTCGGTCCTCCAGGGCAGCAATGGCGCGTGTTACCGCTGGTGGTGACATCCCAAGCCGCCTGGCTGCGGCAGCAAATCCTGCCTCCTCTGCAACGGCCACAAATACCGTCAACAAATGTAACCGGTCCATTCTATTGTTCCATTTATCGGAATAATGTCTTTCATTGTATGGGGATTCTTCATCTTCGTGGCGAGTGGCAAAGTGGCATTGCTTGTCACGACTAAAAACTAGCAAAAGGAGTTGTTCATGACCTCGTCACCTACTGCCCGTCCGCCCTTACCGCCCTTCACCGCAGAAACAGCGGTACTCAAAGTACGCCTGGCCGAAGATGGCTGGAACAGTCGCGACCCACAACGTGTGGCACAGGCCTACACCGTCGATAGCCAATGGCGTAATCGGTCAGAGTTTCCACAAGGCCGGGCACAGATAGTCGAATTTCTCACCCGTAAATGGGAACGCGAACATGAATACCGGTTGATCAAAGAGCTATGGGCTTATACCGACAACCGGATCGCGGTACGGTTTGCTTATGAATGGCGTGATGCAGAAGGCCAGTGGTTCCGCTCTTATGGAAATGAAAACTGGGAGTTCGACGACAATGGCTTGATGCAGAATCGTTATGCCAGCATCAACGATCTGCCGATCACTGAAGCAGAACGTCAGTTTCACTGGCCGCAAGGACGTCGACCCGATGACCACCCAGGGCTGAGTGATTTGGGGCTGTAACATGGGTCTCAGGGCAGAGGCAGCTCAGAAGCTCGGGTAGTTGTGTCTACCCGGCCGGGTGTTGTCACCGTTATGATTCAGCACCGGCATGCGCCGGCAATCAAAACAATAACGCTGGATAGATCATGAATATTATCTCTCGCAACATCCGGTGCCGCATGCTCACGGCACTTTGTTCGCTGGCTTTGTCAGGCAGTTTACTGGCACAAAATCCTGCCCCACCACCCACACCCGCCAAGCCTGTGGTGGATACGTACCATGGTGTCACCGTGACCGATCCGTATCGTTGGATGGAGGACATGAGCAGTAACGAGTTCAAGAACTGGCTGCAGTCCCAGGCGGCATATGCCTCGACAGTACTGTCAACCATACCTGGTCGTCAGCCTTTACAGCAGCGTTTGCTGGCGTTGTCCGATGCAATGGAGAGTATCGGCCATATCGACCAGGCAAATGGACTGCTGTTCTATGTGAAAACCGAGCCGGGGCGCGATGGCCGCCGCCTGTTTGTGCGTCAGGGTGAACAGGGGCGTGAGCGGGTATTGTTCGACCCGGATGCCTTGACCAAGGATGGCAAACATTTTGCCATTGATTTCTTCAGCCCATCGCCCAATGGCAAACTGGTGGCGATCGGTATTTCGCAAGGCGGGTCGGAAGACAGTGTATTGCGGATTCTGGAGGTGACGACCGGCAGATTTCTCGGTGACTCGATCGACCGTACCGGTTTGAACCACGAGGGTATCAATTGGCTCAAGGATAGCCGCCGCTTTACCTACAACCGCTTGCCCCCCGCTGATGCAGAAGGCAAGCGCGAGCGTTACAACAAGAGTGCGGTGTACCTGCATACCATTGGGCAACCGGTGGACAAGGATCAACCGCTGATTGGTTTCGGGATCGATTCGCAACGGTCATTTGAAATTGCCGATCTGCCATTTGTGTGGACAGCCCCCGGCTCGCGTTTTGCGTTGGCCAATGTGCAACACGGTGATCTGACCGATCGCAGCCTGTACATTGCACCGGTGGCCAAACTGGCTGGCATGGCCACACCCTGGTTGCAGCTGACCAAAGCTGAAGATCAGGTACATGCAGCCTGGCTGGCGGGCGACAATCTGTATCTGTTGTCATACAAAGATGCGCCGCGTGGTCAATTGTTGAAGCTTGATCTGGCGACCCCGTCTCTGGATAAGGCCAAGGTGGTGATTCCCGCAGGGCAGGATGTACTGCGGGATGCTGTGGTGGCCAAGGATGCAATTTATGTCAAAGCGCTGGATGGCGGCCTGGGTAAGCTGATTCGTCTGCCACATGTGAATGGCGAAGCACGTGCCATTGCACTGCCCTTTGCGGGCTCGATTCGTGGCATGAGTGCCGAGCCGACCAAAGCGGGGATTCGTTTGGCACTGGAAGGGTGGACCCGCTCGAAGGTCGAGTACCGCGTCGGTGCGGATGGCAAATTGACGGATACGGGCCTGGCCAAGCCTTCACCACTGGACTTCAGCCAGATTGCTGTGACCCGAGCGATGGTCAAGAGCCACGATGGTGTAGCCGTACCGTTGTCCATCCTGCACCGTAAAGGTCTCAAGTTGGATGGCAGCAATCCGACCATCCTCAGTGGTTATGGTGCTTACGGTATCACCATGGAGCCCCGATTCAGCAGTAGTCGATTGGCTTGGCTGGAGCGTGGTGGGGTCATGGCCATTGCCCACGTGCGTGGAGGCGGGGAGTTTGGTGAGGAATGGCACAAGGGTGCCTACATTACCAACAAGGTGAACACAGTGCTGGATTTCATCGCCTGCGGCGAGTATCTGGTCACACAGGGGTATACCTCCGCAGCCAAGTTGGCAGGGCAGGGTGGTAGTGCAGGTGGTATCACTGTCGGTGGGGCAATCACCCGCCGGCCGGATCTGTTTGCAGCGGCTCACAGTTCGGTAGGTGTTTCAGACATGTTACGTGCCGAACTGACACCGAATGGCCCACCCAATATCATGGAGTTTGGTACAGTCACCAACCCGACCCACTTCCCGGCCATGTTGGATAACAGTGCGTTCCATCGTATTCGGGATGGCGTGGCCTATCCTGCGGTGATTTCCACCACAGGTGTCAATGATCCACGCGTGGAGGCCTGGATGCCAGCCAAACTGGCGGCGAGACTGCAAGTTGCTTCCGGCTCTCAAAAACCAGTGCTGCTGCGTGTGGATTATGATGCGGGCCACGGTATGGGGTCCAACAAGAGCCAATATCTGGCCGAAACGGCGGATGTATGGTCGTTCTTCCTGTGGCAAATGGGTGACCCGGCTTTCCAGCCAGCACACTGATCAGTTGGCTCATGCAACAAACCCCGCTTTGGCGGGGCTTGTTGTTTGTAATGGGTGTTTACTGACCCGCCTCAAACGTGTGCAGGCTACTGAGTGCTGCGGCCTCTCGTTGTTGGTAAGCCGGTGTTTCGCGGACCTCGGGAATGGCCCGCCAGATGCGTTGGATTCGCTGTGGGTCGCGCTGATAGGTCACTTTGCTGATCAACAGGTAAAACGGTACCGAATCGAATGGAACAGGCAAGGGGGCAATGGCCGAGCGGAATCGCTCGTTCTGTCGCAGGATTTCCAGCGAGCCAGTCCCCTGTGTGACAGCTGCATCGACAATTCCGGCTTCCAGCAACCGTAAGGCATCCAGTGTGCTTTTGCTGGATTCGTTCATGGCAACGCCCAGCTTGCCTAGCTTTACTTTGACCATGTAGCCCGATTGGATGGCGATTGGGGTCGACAGATTGGTGAAGCGCTTGCCATCCCAGGTGATATTACTGCCTGCGTGAACAAATACCAGATAGTCATCTTTGAACAGCCGGGCGTTGGTATCGGTCTGTCCATCGGGCAGTGTCGGGAACATGCCATATACACGCCGTTCCGGAATATCTGCCGCGCCCACCACGGCATCCATCGCACCGACTCTTGCTTCTTCAAGACAGCGTTTCCAGGGTTTGGAAATGAACACAAAACGCTCATCCAGCTTTGCCTCAGTCATTTTCAACAGATCGATATTCAGGCCGGTACCATCGGGAAAGGTCCATGGTTTCTGAGGAATGTCCTCAAAGCAGATTTTAATCGGGGCGGGTGGTGCTGCATGACCTACTGCCATGGTGCTGATCATGGCGATGCAGGCAAGTAGCCGTGGTAGGTTGGTCAGGTGCAACAATCTGGGCATGGTGACCTTGATGGGATTCAGTCCGCCAACTGCTCGGCTTCGCGTTGTTTATAGGCTGCCGACTCCCTGACATCGGCGATTCCGCGCCAGATGGCTTCCAGCCTTTGCGGCGAACGGGTGTAAGTCGTTTTGGCAAAAAACAGGAAAAACGGCAAAGTCTCGAAAGCAGGGGCTAATTGAGTCAGCCGGGCTTTGAAGCGTGGGTCATGTCGCAGCACATAGGTACTTTCCTGGCCCAGCAGGATGGCAGCATCGACTGCACCTGCCTCCAGCATGCGTAGGCCATCGGTCGCGCTTTTACCGGGCTCGCTGAAGGTGATTTCCATTTGTTTGAGTCGATGGCGGATGGCATAACCCGACTGAATGGCTACCGGTTTGCTCAGATGTCGCAACTCATTGCCATCCCAGGTGACCTTGCTGTCCTGACGAACAAAGACAAAGTAGTGATCCCAATACAGCCGATACTTGCTATCGCTTTCACCTGAAGGTTGGGTCGGGAAAACAGCATACTGGCGCCGTTCAGGCACATCCTGCCCACCAATGACGCCATCCACCATCCCGGCCCGCAATTCCTGCAGACAACGTTTCCATGGCTTGGCCTGAAAAACGAATTGCTCGTTCAATTGTTTCTCAACGGCTTTTAGCAGATCGAAATTCAAGCCGGTACCATCAGGAAATGTCCATGGCTTTTGCGGCACGTCTTCGAAGCAAAGTACCAGCGGGGGGGCATGGCCGGCCCAACTGGCTACACCAGGCCAAACCGCCAGTAAGGCAATGATCAGGCCTGGCGCGGATGGAAACCATGATGTCGATGATCGGGACAAGCCCATGCTTCTCCTCCGACAGACAACACCCTGATTATGTATAAAGACCTGTTAAGAATAGGGGTTGTTGATCCTTATTCTAGGTGCTGTTGTTATGGTTTCATAGTTTGCCTTGACCTGCATTGGGGGCCGGATCTTTCTGTCAACAATGGGCCGTGATGGCGAGCGTGCCGTCACTGATATCGTCAAGGCTGAATTACTTGATGGCGACGCAGTATTCCAGCTCGGTCTCATCGTCGAAGGGCGACCGCTCGGGTGTGAAGCGGAAGAACGCGGGTGCGTCGCTTAACACATAGCCAGAACAAGGCAGCCAGGCACCAAAAATATAGTGCATGGTGTATTCCCATGCGGTGCCATTGCCAGCATGGCTGAACAGGGCATTGTTCATAGGCGGGCGAATGGCCGTCACCATGCCTTCCGGCACAGCACTGAAGCCGCTGACTTCGACGCCTGGCATGATGAAGGCGCGAATCTCCGTCTCGCTGGAACTGACGATATCGCACAACAAGACTGCCCGATCATCGATACGATGGGCAATCTCTGGCAGGCGGTCGCGAAAGGCCTGCCACAATGGGCGGCCCAGTTCCGCCAGATCGAAGGCTTCATGCGGTACCCGCAAGTCTGCCTTGATGCCGATCAGCTTGATTTCACCGGTATGTTCAATACGCGGTTCCAACCCTACATTGCGGTGAAGGTGTTCAAGATAGGCCTGGGTGATCTGTGGCTTGATTTGCGGAAAACCCGGTGCCTGCTGGTTGCCGCGAAACTCACGTGGGCTGGCATCGAACTGGCTGCGAAACGCGCGAGTGAACGCTTCGTTAGAGTCGAAACCGGCATCCAGCGCGATATCCAGCACGCTGTCGTTGCCGCTCAGCAATCGTTGCGCTGCCCAGCTCAGGCGCCGGCGACGGATGTAATTCTTGACCGTTTCACCAACCGTGGCCCGGAACACACGCTGGAAGTGCCAATGAGACATACCTGCCAGATCTGCCAGATCGCGGATGCCGAATTCAGCTTGCAAGTTGTCTTCAATGTAATCGATCACACCTTGAATGCGTTGCAGGGTGAGCGGAATGGCGTTGTCACGCATGGTTCACCTTGCTTACACGGGTGTGACTGCCGATGAAGTAATCGGACATGGTCTGTAGCAGATCACGAGTGATGCTGTTCCAATAGCGCCATGTGTGGCCACCGGCCACCCGCATGTAATCAAAGGTCACCTGATTGCTGCGCAAAATACCTGCAAAGCGTTCGCTCAATGGCTGGACATAATCCTCTGTACCGCAATACAGCTTGATACCAAAATCGACCTGCAGTGGTTTGGCCGACAGTGCATCCAGTGTTTCATCCAGAAAGAAAGCACTGACCGGGGCCACGAAACCAAATCGGTCAGGTCGATGCCAGGCAAGGTTGAATGCGCCCAGAGCATGGGGTGTCATGCCGGCAATGGCCGTGTGACAGCGTCCTGTGCTGATGGCAAACCAGCGGCTGAGTCGTTCATACAACTCGTCGACCAGAAAGGTTTCCAGCCTATCCAGCGGCTGGGTGCCATCCACTGTAGGCATGGCAATGATGAAAGGTGTCACCACGCCTTGTGCCAGCAGGTTGTCCATGAAATTGTCCACCAGTCCGTTGGTTGCCCACTGATTGCCACGGGTGCGATGGCCATGCATCAGATACAGCAGCGGGTAGCGTTGTGCCGGGTTGTAGCCGGGTGGCAGGTAAAGTGCCACTTCGGCACTTTGTCCTAATACGTCGGATGGCACCGATAACCTGACCAGCTCGCCATGGGGAACATCATGCTTGGCCCAATCACCATCGCCCAGTAGCAGGTAGGAATGGAATCCACCCCAACCATCTCCGGCCACCAACGGGTTGGCTGGATCATGCAGATAGGCACCATCCACCCAGAACTTGTATATCCATTGCCCGGCACGCAGGTTCAATGTCGTTCGCCATGCCCCGTCGCCATTGCGGGTCATCGGAATCGGGTGAGCCTGCCAATCGGTCATTTCACCGATCAGCAGTACTTCCTGCGCCTGGGGGGCGTGCAGTTTGAATTCAACAGTATGCAGTCCACCCGCAAGTTCCAGTTGGGTCTTCAGTACGGATTGCAAGCCGATCAGATTGGGATTCATGGTTGCCTGTGCCGGCCATTGCCGACAGCGTGTTGTCTCCATGGGGCATTTTATCGACTATTCAGTGCTTCAGTGCAATGACGAAATATATGCATGTAGGATATTGGGATGGTGTGGTACAGGCTGATATGGATCATCACGTGGTCTGTGAGTGGTGTGATTGGCTTGCCTACAGGCCAGTCAGCCACGTTTAACGGTAGATATTGTTTTTGATCGCGCACTGTGGACGATTCCCGCTGGGAATCGCAAGGTTCGATAGCAAGCTCAAGACTGTTACGCCGCCGCACCTGGCACCCTTGCCCGGGCAAGCCTTGGCTGTGCTACATGAATTGAGACAATGCAACGACTTTTGCCCATATGTTGCATGTTGAGCGGAACCAGGTCCGAGTGGCGTACAGCCGGGCACAGTATCTGGATGAACGGCGCGAGAGGCCGCAACATTGGGCCGACCGTCCAGACCACCTGCGTGAACAAAATATGGCGAATCCAATAAGCGAATATGCAGCTGCCTAAGTGTGACACACTGTAAAACAGCCCCCACTGATTGCAAATGGTGATGACTGTTTTTTTAAATAACAATAACAACTGCAACACCTGATTTCATTTCTATTCATCCTGATATTCGGTTTAAGACATGAAATGGATCACGCAAGTTCTTGCAAATCGACCTAGTCTGATCGCTTCGGAATGACAATTTTTCTTTATTATATTCAATGTGCTATGAGTATCTTTGCGGCGGCGGTCGAATGACTGTTCATTGAATTACTGAAACACGATATTCAGAAATTAATGATTATATTAATTTGAATGTCTTTGCATCAAATCCCGGCATTGCTTATAGTGCATCCCCACTCGAATTGCTGACAATTTTTCAACAGTCACTTAGCCAATCAATTTCATCTTGCAAATATCAATTTGCATGTATGTGGAAAGTATATGCCTATCCAAATTCAAAGCACGGTTGTCAAATCTCTATCGATGGCACTGTTGAGTACGTTGACCTTGTTCACATCATTGCCTGCTTTTGCCACACCAATCTGGTGTGTCGGCAAACTGACCCGGACTTACATCAACGAGAGCGGTGAATTGTTCATCCTGCCGGACTGGCGGCAGGACTGGGTGCAG